>NZ_JBAMDI010000147.1:0-25543 GCF_036961695.1 Pseudomonas sp. CGJS7
CTGATGCAGGTGCAACACAACCGCCTATGCCTCTTTATGGTGCGGTGATGGGCGCCCCGCCTACCGATCGTCGGATGTCGCGATCAGTGTAGGCCTTGTCGGTGACACTTAAGGGTGTCGCTTCTGGGAAACCCACGCGGCGCGTGTCACTAAACTGCTCAACCGTTACAGGCAACGCGCTAGCTCGCCTGTTCTGGACGACTGGCCAACACGATGCAAGCACTTGAAATGCCCAGTAAAGGCGTCGTTTTCAGGTTTTTTTGGATAGCCGTTCAATTTTAGGCACGACGTTTGCGTTGAGATTGGCAAGCCTACCCCCGGAAAATGACCGAGGGGTCATAACAAGAAGTAAGTGCCCGCCTGAGGCACACCCTGCATTTGTGTGAGGAGAAATCGCGATGACGTCGTACACCTCCGGGAATCCAACCCAGAACCGCACAACACCCCAGTCCATCGGGTTTCTTCTATTGGACAATTTCACCCTGATTTCCCTGGCATCGGCGGTCGAGCCGCTGCGCATGGCCAATCAGCTGTCTGGCCGTGAGCTGTATCGCTGGCACACGCTGACGATCGATGGCGGCCAGGTGTGGGCCAGCGATGGCCTGCAAATCACACCGGATGCCGCAATCAGCAATGCTCCGCCCATCGACACCGTGATTGTCTGTGGTGGTGTTGGCATCCAGCGCTCCGTCACCCGTGAACACGTCACCTGGCTGCAAGCCCAGGCCCGTCAGTCGCGCAGGCTGGGCGCCGTGTGCACCGGCAGTTGGGCACTGGCCTGCGCCGGCCTGCTCGACGGCTTCGATTGCAGCGTGCACTGGGAATGCCTGGCCGCAATGCAGGAAGCCTTCCCGCGGGTGAACATGAGCACCCGCCTGTTCACCCTTGACCGCAACCGCTTCACCAGCTCCGGTGGCACCGCGCCGCTGGACATGATGCTGCACCTGATCAGCCGTGATCACGGCCGCGAGCTGTCGGCGGCGATCTCCGAGATGTTCGTCTACGAGCGTATTCGCAACGAGCAGGACCACCAGCGTGTGCCGCTCAAGCACATGCTTGGCACCAACCAGCCGAAGTTGCAGGAAATCGTCGCGCTGATGGAGGCCAATCTTGAGGAACCGATCGACCTGGACGAACTGGCGGTCTATGTGTCGGTTTCGCGACGCCAGCTGGAGCGCCTGTTCCAGAAGTACCTGCACTGCTCACCTTCGCGCTACTACCTGAAGTTGCGCCTGATCCGCGCGCGGCAGCTGCTGAAGCAGACGCCGATGTCGATCATCGAAGTGGCATCGGTATGCGGCTTCGTGTCGACCCCGCACTTCTCCAAGTGCTATCGCGAGTACTTCGGTATTCCGCCGCGTGACGAGCGTGTGGGCTCCAACACCGCACAGCAGGTAGCCATGATGCCGATTCCGCAGGCCATGACCCTGTCGCCGCACAGCGGGCCGATGGCGGCCCTGAGCCAGGCGCGCAACGAGTCGACATTTGCCAGTGTAAGGCTCTGATACCGCGCCGGCCTCTTCGCGGGCACGCCCGCTCCCACAGGTCACCCGCTGAACTAAGCCAGCGGTGATCTGTGGGGGCGGGCTTGTTCCGCGAAGAGGCCGGGCCTAGGTAAATGAATTACGCGCGTTTGTTGAACTGCGCCAACGCTGGCAACAGTTGCTTGTCGATGGCCTGGCGCACTGCCGGCAGGATCGTCGCACTACCGGTGTACATCTGCTCCACCATCCCCTTCAGCGCCCGCGCATTGGGCTCAGTCAGCCCACGAACCACCGCTTCACACGCCTGTTCGGCACTGGCCCCGGCAGGAATATCGAAACCGCGCGCGCGCAGGTGGCCGGCGAGGTCGTCCTGATCAATCAAATCCGCATGCATCATGGCTGTTGTCCCTTTTATCGCTAAGAGAGTGCTGCTGTGATTTACGACCGATTCTGTGACGTGTGCGACAGCCTCGCAAGGACAGAATGTCGCCATGGCTGCTTTGGCTAAGAACAGGTCGTTTACGACTAAATCCCCTGCCAGGCAAGCACGCACACTGAGGCCATTCACGGTACAGAGGGTTTGGTCACCCTCGCTCACACGCAGTGGATGTTGCTCGCTCTTGGCCCCGGTAGCTCACGGCTTCCCGGGGTTATTTTTTTGCAACTGTTATTTATGTCAGTTGTTGGGGATCGATGCCCATGGTCCAGTAAGGCTCCGATATCTGGAGCATGAACATGAACCGGGAACAATTGAAATTCTGCTTGCTAGGTGCTGTGTTTCTTTTTGGAGGATGCACAGCTTCGGACCCTACAAACCATCTCGACAGTTCGGCGGATACGCTGTTTCAGATCAAGCCAGACCAGAACCGCGCCGCCCTTGAGAGGCAGTCGGGTACTGACCAGTATTTGAAGCTTTTGTTGAATGTGGCAGAAGACGCTGAAGTTAAAGAAGTGCAGGTCAAGCCGGGGCTTGTATCGAAAGATACGGCGATGCTATCAATGCCGCTGACTGACGGCCGAACGGTGAGTTTCAAGTTGTCAAGAAGCGATAATGTTGCTTCGGGAATGGTAGGGTGGGTTGGCGATATGCCTTCCAATCGCAGACAACTCTACCCCTCACCTGCGGAAATCGATATGGATCCACTCAACTGGGTTTCGTTGGTGAGCGACGGCAACCTGGTCGTTGGGGATATCCGGGTGGAGGGGCAGCTCTACCGATTAACGACGGTTGGCAAAGGCCAGCAAGTTTTGGTCAAGGTTGATGAATCAAAATTACCACCAGAAGCAGCGCCGATAGCTGTTCCTGTGCAAGCGCAGGCAAAAACCAAGTCACTCAGTACGTCTCAGTCGCCAAAAAGCACTATTAGGGTGCTATTCGTTACAACGCAGCAGTCGAGGGCCACGTTTCCGAATTACAAGCTCGAATTGGCTCAGGCGTTACAGAACGCCAACCAATACTTGATCAATAGTAAAGTCGATGCCGTGTACGAGCTGTCTGATATTTACGATTCTGACTACGACGAGACAGGCAAGTCTCCACAGACACAGCTCAGCGATATGAAAGCTGATAAACCATTCGGGGCGAAAATTCATATCGAACGTGAAAAGGGGCGCGCCGATCTGGTTTCGATGCTTGCCACGTATAGTATTTACTGCGGTATAGCGAACATGCCAGCGTACAGGGAGAAGGCTTTCTCTTCCATTAGTTGTTTTGGTTCGTTAGGCCACGAATTAGGGCATAACATGGGGGCTATGCATAGTGACGAGTCTCCCGATCAGGGCGTATTCCCTTACGCTCATGGCTACAAGCATACAGCACCAAATTTCCATACGCAGATGCGGACGTCGCATGGCGCCATACCGTATTTTTCCAACCCACGGTTGCAGTATCAAGGGGTTCCTATGGGTACGGTAGATAAAAATGATGTGGCGCGGACTTTCAATGAAAATCGAGACACTGTTGCCAATTTTTATCCGGACCCTGCTCATCGCGTTCGTTTGTGGTTGTACGGGGCGAACCGGGGTTGCTTCATTGATTTGAAGCCGGGTGAACAAGCCCTGCTCTCATGGTTTACGGAATGCAAGGATAATGATGTCAATCCCGTAAGGGTAGAGGTAAAGGACTTCTACAGTGGTTCGACCCCGAGAAAATTATGCTTCGCCAATATTTTTTACACGGTAAATAGCTGCTATACGGGAAGTAACTTTTCTGGGGATTTCGTCATAACGAGTGTACATACTGGCGGTGGTAAACCAGAAGGGTTCAAGTTTACAAGAAGACTGATAGGGCCAGTCTATAGGGTGTCATACGAGTGATCGTTATGATTATCCACTTCTACGCTGTCTGATTGTTGCGAGTGAAGGCGCCAAGGTGCTTCGTATCTATGGAGACCTTGGCGCCGGTTCTCTGGTTCTTCAAGCAGAAAATTTTATCGTACGCCCCATATATTGCGGCGCCTGCGCGCCCTCCTGTTGCTCTACCAATTGATTCAATCGGCAAACAGTCGTGTGCCCAAAAGGCGCTGACTTCGGACCCGCAAGGTCCACGTGCAGTAACATCTGCTCGCTTGCCGCCAGCACCTCGTCGAACCCTGCCCGGTGCAGGCTGTGATACACGTGAAGACGCTTGCGATCAAAGCCGATGATCTGCGTCTGCACCCACACCTCGGTGCCCAGCTTCACCTCGTGCAGATAATTGATATGCGCCTCCAGCGTGAACAGCGAATTACCGCTTTGCCCGCGGCTATCGGCGTCCAGGCCGATGCGCTCCATCAGGGCATCGGTGGCGTAGCTGAAGATCAGCAGGTAGAAGGCATCGCGAAGGTGCCCGTTGTAATCGACCCAGTCTTCCTGGACCGTGGTGCGGTAGGTGATCAGAGCGGGCATCTTGGCCTCCTTAATCGCTGAATGACAGGCCGTGGCTGGCCTTGCTGGTTTTCACCGCTTCGAGCACCGCCAGCAGGGTGTCGTCACGGTAGCGCTCCAGTGCAGCGATGCTGCGCTCGCCCTGTTGCTCGGAAGTGCCGCTCACTACATCGTCGATCAGCTTGTCGGTCAGTTCCGGTGCTGGCAGGTACGTCCAGGGCAGCTTCAGGGCAGGGCCGAACTGCGACATGAAGTGGCGCATGCCGGCATCGCCACCGGCCAGGGTATAGGTCAGAAACGTGCCCATGAACGACCAGCGCAATCCTGCGCCGAAGCGAATCGCGTCGTCGATTTCGCCCGTGGTGGCAACGCCGTCGTTGACCAGGTGCAATGCCTCGCGCCAGAGCGCTTCGAGCAGGCGGTCGGCGATGAAGCCTGGCACTTCCTTGCGCACATGCAGCGGGCGCATGCCGAGTGCGGTGTAGATGGTTTTGGCAGCTTCAATGGCCTCGGGTGAGGTGCGGCTACCGCCGACGATCTCCACCAGCGGCAGCAGGTACACCGGGTTGAACGGGTGGCCGACAACGCAGCGTTCAGGGTGAGTCGACGACTCGTAGAACTCGCTGGGCAACAGGCCCGAAGTGCTTGAGCCGATGATTGCATCAGGCTTGGCTGCGGCGCTGATTTTTGCGTGCAGGTCGAGCTTGAGGTCCAGGCGCTCTGGTGCGCTTTCCTGGATGAAATCGGCGTTGCGCACGCATTCCTCGATGGTTGCCACGAACTTCAGGCGGTCTTGCGATGCACCAGGGGCCAGGCCTTGTTTTTCCAGTGCCGGCCAGGCGTTGGCGACACGTTTGCGCAGTGCCTGTTCGGCGCCGGGCGCCGGATCCCAGGCCACCACATCCAGGCCATGGGCCAGGGCACGGGCGACCCAGCCGCTGCCGATCACGCCGCTACCCAGGGCGGCGAAGGTTTTGATTTCAGTGATAAAGGGCATAGCTAGTCCTCAGGGAAAAACACAGTCATCAGGGTTCATGGCTAACCCTGTGGGAGCGGGCATGCCCGCGAACACCGGCACGGCCGGTGCCATCCATCGCGTTGCCTGCTTCGCGGGCACGCCCGCTCCCACAGGGTCTTCGGCGCATTTGCGATCGTTGAATCAGCGGCGCTTGAGGTTCATTTTTTCCCGGCCTTCTGCCGGGCTGAGCACGCGGCCACCCATGCGGGTGATGATCTCGCTTGCGCGTTCCACCAGTTGGCCATTGCTGGCCAGCACGCCACGGTCCAGATACAAGTTGTCTTCCAGGCCCACCCGCACATTCCCGCCGAGCAACACGGCCTGGGCGGCCATGGGCATCTGCATGCGGCCGATGCCGAAGCCGGCCCAGGTGACGTTGGCAGGCAGGTTGTCGACCATGGCCTTCATGGTGGTGGTGTCAGCCGGTGCGCCCCACGGGATGCCCAGGCACAGCTGGAACAACGGGTCTTCGAGCAGGCCTTCCTTCATCATTTGCTTGGCGAACCACAGGTGGCCGGTGTCGAAGATTTCCAGCTCGGCCTTCACCCCCAGTTCGGTAATGCGCTTGGCGCCGGCGCGCAGTTGGGCCGGGGTGGACACGTAGATCGAGTTGCCGTCACCGAAGTTGAGGGTGCCGCAATCGAGGGTGCAGATTTCCGGCAACAGTGCTTCGACATGGGCCAGGCGCTCCAGCGGGCCGATCAGGTCGGTGCCCGAACCGAACGCCAGCGGCGTTTCACCCGGGCCGATTTCCAGGTCGCCGCCCATGCCGGCGGTGAGGTTGACGATGATGTCCACGTCGGCTTCGCGGATACGCTCCATGACTTCGCGGTAGAGGTTTACATCACGGCTGAAACGGCCGGTCTGCGGGTCGCGGACGTGGCAGTGGACCACGGTGGCGCCGGCCTTGGCGGCCTCTACGGCGGATTCGGCGATCTGTTTGGGGGTGACCGGGACCAGGTGGCTTTTCGAGGCGGTGTCGCCGGCACCGGTGAGGGCGCAGGTGATGATGACGTCGTGGTTCATGGTGCAGTTCCTTGTGATGTCGGTGTTGGCTTTTTCGCGGGCATGCCCGCTCCCACAGGATCAATGTGATCCCGAGTGTGGCGCTGTACCTGTGGGAGCGGGCTTGCCCGCGAACGGGCCCTGTCAGTTGGCGGTAAGCTTGAGGTTGTCCGCAGCCGGCTTGCCATCGAAGGTGGTCACACCCTCGAGCCAGCGGGCCTTGTCCTCTGGGTGGTCCTTGAGCCACTGGCGGGCTGATTCCAGCGCATCCTTGTGGTCGAGCAGCGGCTGCATCATGCGGCTCTCGTCCTCGGCGCTGAACTTCAGGTTGGCCAGCAGGCGGTGGGCATTGGGGCAGCGTTCGGCATAGTCCGGCGCCGTCACCGTCCACACCGTCGCACGGCCTTCGTCAGGGCCGAGTGCATCCTGGCTGTCACCCAGGTAGGCCATGTCGATGTTCACGTTCATCGGGTGTGGCGCCCAGCCGAAGAACACCACGGCCTCCTTGCGCCGCACCGCGCGGTCGACGGCGGCGAGCATGCCGGCCTCGCTGGACTCGACCAGCTGGAACTTGCCCAGGTCGAACTGGTTCTTGGTGATCATTGCCTTGATCTGGGTGTTGGCGCCGGAACCCGGTTCGATGCCATAGATCTTGCCGCCCAGCTCCTTCTCGAACTTGTGGATGTCGGCGAAGGTCTTCAGGCCCTTGTCGTAGAGGTATTTCGGCACGGCCAAGGTGGCGCGCGCGTCCTCCAGGCTTGGCTTGTCCAGCACTTTGACCTGGTTGGCATCGACGAACGGGGTGATGGTCTGGGTCATGATCGGGTTCCAGTAACCCAGGAACATGTCCAGGCGTTTGTCGCGGATGCCGGCGAAGATGATCTGTTGCGAGGCACTGGTCTGTTTGGTCTGGTACCCCAGGCCGTCGAGCAGTACCTGGGCCATGGCGCTGGTGGCAATGACGTCGGTCCAGTTGACCACGCCAAGGCGCACGTTTTTGCAGGCGGCGGGCTCGGCGGCGAAAAGCGGGGTGGCGACGATGCTGCTCAGGGCAAGGGGCAACAGGCTGCGGCGGATCAAGCTGTGCATGGTGGCTCTCCATCGGCAGTGCATATTGTTATTGAGGGCGGCCTCTGCGGACCGTGTGAATACGCTACGCTGGCGCTACCTTGCCCAAGCGCACGCTAGCGACAGGAATTAGCACCGGGGCGACCAGTTTCTGTGGAGGAGGGGATGATGGAGACGATTGCCTTTCTGTTGGTGCCCGGCTTTTCTGCCATGGGGTTCATTTCGGCGGTGGAGCCACTGCGGGTGGCCAATCGTTTTGGGGGGCAGTTGTACCGGTGGCAGGTGCTTAGCCTGGACGGTGAGGCGGTGCTGGCGAGCAATGGCATGTCGATCAATGCCGATGCCGCCTTGGGGGAGGGCGAGCCGGCCAACATCCTGCTGGTGGTCGCGGGCTTCGAACCACTGGCCAATGTCGCACCCAAACTGCTGCATGCGTTGCGCCGGCTCAACCACGAAGCTGTCATGCTCGGTGGCATCGATACGGGCGCGATGGTGCTGGCCGAGGCAGGGCTGCTCGAGGGCTACCGGGCGACATTGCATTGGGAGGCGCTGGAGGCATTCAAGGAACGCTATCCAGGCCTTCAAGCCACCCAGGAGCTGTTCGAGATCGACCGCAGCCGCATCACCTGTGCCGGCGGAACGGCCTCGATCGATTTGATGCTGCACCTGATTGCCCAGTCTCACGGCAGCGAACTGGCGGTCAAGGTGTCCGAGCAGTTCGTGCTGGGTCGTATCCGTCAGCGCCAGGACCACCAGCGCATGCAGATCGGTGCGCGTTATGGCATCAGCAACAAGAAGCTGGTCCATGCCATTGGCGAAATGGAAAAACACATCGAGCCACCGCTGAGTACGCTGGAACTGGCTGCCGCGATCAAGGTGACAAGGCGTCAACTGGAGCGTTTGTTTCGCATGCACCTGGATGCAACACCGAGTGGTTTCTATCTCGGGTTACGGCTGGACAAGGCGCGCCAGCTGTTGGCCCAGACCGACATGTCGGTGACTGAAGTCAGCCTTGCGTGCGGGTTTGAACTGCCATCCTATTTCACGCGGCGCTACAAGCTGAGGTTTGGACGGTGCCCGCGGGAGGAGCGACGGCCCAGCGGTACAAAGTGAGCTTCAATCCAGTTCACGCTCGAGAATGGCCCTTAGCTTTTCGCGATTCCTTGCTTGCAGATCCTCGCGAAGCTGGGCGAAACCTGCTGCATTGAAGCGTGCACCCAGGTGATCGAATATCAGGTTCAGCTTTCTGGTGGGCTCGACCGGGTCGGTAATGCAGTAGGCATAGAACAGGATCGCAACCGGGACCTGGTCCCCTTCATGGTCCATTTCGATACTGAGATGTGAAGAGGCGTTCATGACGGTGAAGGTACGCGTACCTGCCGACTGCAGAGCGGCTTGAACATTTTCGTCGAGGCTCTTGAACCAAGGCCCTTTTTCGCGCGGTGGGGGTAGAAAGCCACTGTACACATCGCTTAATGCAAGCAAGTGCGGCTCATACACAATGGTTTTATGTGTATGTTCGAGCAGGGTGAATTTCAATGATTGCAAGGTGGCGATAGCGACAGTGAACCATTGCTGAGGCTGGGTTTCCATCGAGTATTTTTCATTGGCTACTGCTTGCGAATAACGCAGGCATAGCTGCAAATCTTCCCATGTATCGAGTGTCAGCCAGGGCGCAGGCTTGATGCTTAGCCGCTCCTCGAATATTCGGGTGTCCAGGCTCGTATCGTCCATGTGGCATTGCTCCTTGATGGATGCAGATGACCAGAACCGGGTACCAGCGCGCTCTGGTACCCGGCCTCGCTAATCAGATAGCGAGAAACGCGCCGAGGTCGCCTTTGATCTTCTCATTCACAAGATCACGTGCAGCGTCGAAGTGACGAACGCTGAACGTGCCTTGTTGCGAAGCGCGATAGACGCGGGTAGAGGTTTTGTCCACCTTGCGGGTCAGGGCGCCTTCACGCTCGACTTTCGAGTCGTAGCTGGCCTGGAAGCTGGTCATGTGCATCGCAGGCAGGCCTTGTGGCGTCATTTCGCACTGGGCGACCACGAAGTTGCTCGATTTGCCGGTTTCGCTATGGCTGTGCTTTTCCAGGTGCGCCTTGACTTCCGGCTTCTGCACGACAATTTGCAGAACACGCCGGGCGCAGGCGGCGCGACGAGGGTCCGCGGAGACGCTGATGGTGACGGACTTGGTGATCAGCTCTGCCAGGGTCAGGTTGTCCTCATCAATGGCATCTTCGGCATGTGCTGCGCCCGTCATGGTCCAGCCAAACTTGATCAGGCCATCGTTGTAGAAGTTGTACCACTCGCGCTGCTGGGTTTCCTTGTCGAACTTCTTGTTGGCCAGTTCGGTCATCAAGCGCATGCCGGCCAGGATGTCTTCTGCAATGTTGGCAGGCACATTGTCAGCGAAGATGCAGATGGTCTGGCCGGTAGCGGCTACGCGCTCTTGACCCTCTTTGCGGATTTTTTCCATTTCAACTTTGATGTCAGCCACTTTGTAATTCCTTGATAGTTGTGAGTTCCAAGACACACATGGTGAGCACGTGGTCTGAGGGCACTATCGAGCAATTACGCAGGGGGCATCAGCGGCATGTTGTTCCTCTGGAGTTGATCCTTCACTCGCGCGTGCTGATCAATCTTCGGGTGCCGGCTCGTCACTGTTTTGCGAGCCCAGGCTGCGCAAATACTCCGCCCGCTCATCGCTGCGCTGTGCAATGCAGCTGTTCCAGGCGATCTGGTAGGCGTTGCTGCCGGGTTGTTCAGCATGGGTTTCGACCTTGCAGTCTGCATCGCGCAGTTGGATCCAGACTTTCTCGGCTGCCTCTATTCGCGACATCAGGCCAGCCTCGTCGCCAAACTGATCACGCATGCGCTCGATCAGTTCGTCGTAGGCCGACTGCAGCTCACGCTCGGCGACCTGCTTGTTGAATGCTGCACAGGCGAACGTTTGCTGGTCGGTCTCCACATTGTCGCAAGGTGTGCTTTCTTCCTCACCGGCCTGGGCCCCGCTCACGATGGCCAGCAGCACCAGCCATGCCATTGATTTCATCCGTTTTCTCCTCAACAGGCTGTCGAATCGCAGGGATTCTCGCTCAGCCAGAGGTCAGGTGGTAGCTCCCTGACCAAATGTTCATGTACCGGCCGCAAATGTCGTTATCGAGACTGTCTCTCATCCCCGGAACACGCGCCAGACGCGCTCTTGTCGCGCATTGACGCTTTCGGCAAACCCCCTGTCGTTTTTGCACCGGGGCGCCTCGGGGCACAGGCATATGCTGGCCTCAAAGCGCCGGCAGAAGGTTTGGCGCGACCCAACTCTATAAAAGGGGACAGCCTGATGAGCCCAGCCGAACTACACGCCGACAGCATCGTCATCGATGGCCTGATCATCGCCAAATGGAACCGCGAGCTGTTCGAAGACATGCGCAAAGGCGGCCTCACTGCGGCCAACTGCACGGTGTCGGTCTGGGAAGGGTTCAAGGCTACCGTCGACAACATCGCGTCCAGCCAGAAGCTGATCCGCGACAACAGCGACCTGGTGATGCCGGTGCGCACCACCGCCGACATCCGCAAGGCCAAGGAGCTGGGCAAGACCGGCATCCTCTTCGGCTTCCAGAACGCCCATGCGTTCGAGGACCAGATCGCTTATGTGGATGTGTTCAAGCAGCTGGGCGTGGGCATCGTGCAGATGTGCTACAACACCCAGAACCTGGTTGGCACCGGCTGCTACGAGCGTGACGGCGGGCTGTCCGGCTTCGGTCGCGAGATCGTTGCCGAGATGAACCGTGTCGGCATCATGTGCGACTTGTCCCACGTCGGCTCCAAGACTTCCGAAGAAGTCATCCTCGAATCGAAAAAGCCGGTGTGCTACTCGCACTGCCTGCCCTCGGGCCTGAAAGAGCACCCGCGCAACAAGTCGGACGAAGAGCTGAAGTTCATCGCCGATCACGGCGGTTTCGTCGGCGTCACCATGTTCGCGCCGTTCCTGGCCAAAGGCATTGACTCGACCATCGATGACTACGCCGAGGCCATCGAGTACACCATGAATATCGTCGGTGAAGACGCCATAGGTATCGGTACCGACTTCACCCAGGGTCACGGCCAGGACTTCTTCGAATACCTGACCCATGACAAGGGCTACGCCCGCCGCCTGACCAACTTCGGCAAGATCATCAACCCGCTGGGCATTCGCACCGTCGGCGAATTCCCCAACCTCACCGAGACCTTGCTCAAACGCGGCCATTCCGAGCGCGTGGTGCGCAAGATCATGGGCGAGAACTGGGTAAACGTCCTCAAGGATGTCTGGGGCGAGTAAGCCGCTCTCCAAGCCTGATAGCCCCTGCCAGCAACGCCGGGGCACCCACAAAAAATTTTATGGAGTTGAGTTTCCATGGCCAAAATCGCCCCGCAATTGCCAATCGAAGTCGACAGCGAGACCGGTGTCTGGACCAGCGACGCCTTGCCGATGCTGTATGTGCCTCGGCATTTCTTCGTCAATAACCATATGGGCATCGAGGAAGTGCTGGGCGCCGACGCCTATGCCGAGATCCTCTACAAGGCTGGCTACAAGTCTGCCTGGCACTGGTGTGAAAAAGAGGCCGAGTGCCATGGCCTGGAAGGCGTGGCGGTGTTCGAGCACTACATGAAGCGCCTGAGCCAGCGTGGCTGGGGCCTGTTCGAGATCCAGGATATCGACCTGGATAAAGGTACCTGCAGCGTCAAGCTCAAGCACTCTGCGTTCGTGTACGTCTATGGCAAGTGCGGCCGCAAGGTCGACTACATGTTCACCGGCTGGTTCGCTGGCGCGATGGACCAGATTCTCGCTGCCCGCGGCAGCAAGATCCGCACCGTGGCCGAGCAGGTCTATGGCGGGTCGGAAGAAGGCCACGAAGATGGCCTGTTCGTTACAAAGCCGTTGTAAGCCGGAGATAGCGTCATGGCATTCGAAGCAATGTTCCAGCCGATCCAGATCGGCAAACTGACCATCCGCAACCGTGTGCTCAGCACCGCGCATGCCGAGGTCTACGCCACTGACGGCGGCATGACGACCGACCGCTATGTGAAGTACTACGAAGAGAAGGCCAAGGGCGGCATCGGCCTGGCCATCTGTGGCGGCTCGTCGGTGGTGGCCATCGACAGCCCGCAGGAATGGTGGGCATCGGTCAACCTGTCGACCGACCGCATCATCCCGCACTTCCAGAACCTTGCCGACGCCATGCACAAGCATGGCGCCAAGATCATGATCCAGATTACCCACATGGGCCGTCGCTCGCGCTGGGACGGCTTCAACTGGCCGACGCTGATGTCGCCATCGGGCATTCGCGAACCTGTGCACCGCGCCACCTGCAAAACCATCGAGGTGGAAGAGATCTGGCGGGTAATCGGCAACTACGCGCAGGCTGCGCGTCGCGCCAAAGAGGGCGGCCTGGACGGCGTGGAATTGTCGGCGGTGCACCAGCACATGATCGACCAGTTCTGGAGCCCACGGGTCAACAAGCGTACCGACGAATGGGGCGGCACCTTTGAAGGCCGCATGAAATTCGGCCTGGAAGTATTGAAAGCCGTACGCGCCGAAGTGGGTGACGACTTCTGCGTGGGCATGCGTATCTGCGGTGACGAGTTCCACCCTGATGGCCTCAGCCACGAGGACATGAAGCAGATCGCCGCCTACTACGACGCCACCGGCATGCTCGACTTCATCGGCGTGGTCGGCTCGGGTTGCGATACCCACAACACCCTGGCCAACGTCATCCCCAACATGAGCTACCCGCCGGAGCCGTTCCTGCACCTAGCGGCCGGTATCAAGGAAGTGGTCAAGGTCCCGGTGCTGCACGCGCAGAACATCAAAGACCCGAACCAGGCCACGCGCATTCTTGAAGGCGGCTACGTGGACATGGTCGGCATGACCCGTGCGCACATGGCCGACCCGCACCTGATCGCCAAGATCAAGATGGGCCAGATCGACCAGATCAAGCAGTGCGTCGGTGCCAACTACTGCATCGACCGCCAGTACCAGGGCCTGGATGTGCTGTGCATCCAGAACGCCGCGACCTCCCGTGAGTACATGGGTGTGCCGCACATCATCGAGAAGACCACCGGCGTCAAGCGCAAGGTGGTGGTGGTTGGCGCAGGCCCTGCCGGCATGGAAGCGGCCCGCGTGGCTGCTGAACGCGGCCACGACGTGACCCTGTTCGAGAAGAGGGACCAGATTGGCGGGCAGATCACCATTGCCGCCAAGGCCCCGCAGCGTGACCAGATTGCCGGTATCACCCGCTGGTACCAGCTTGAGCTGGCTCGCCTGAAAGTCGACTTGCGCCTGGGCACTGCCGCTGATGTGGCCGCCATCCAGGATCTGCGCCCGGACGTCATCGTGCTGGCCGTAGGTGGGCACTCGTTCCTGGAGCAGAACGAGCACTGGGGCGCCGCTGAAGGGCTGGTGGTCAGCAGCTGGGATGTGCTCGATGGCAAGGTAGCGCCGGGCAAGAATGTGCTGGTGTACGACACCATCTGCGAATTCACCGGTATGTCGGTCGCCGACTTCATCGCCGACAAGGGCAGCCAGGTCGAGATCGTCACCGACGACATCAAGCCAGGTGTGGCCATGGGCGGTACCACCTTCCCCACCTACTACCGCAGCATGTACCCCAAAGAAGTGATCATGACCGGCGACATGATGCTGGAAAAGGTCTACCGCGAAGGCGACAAGCTGGTGGCGGTACTGGAGAACGAATACACCGGCGCCAAGGAAGAGCGCGTGGTCGATCAAGTCGTGGTTGAAAACGGCGTGCGCCCTGACGAGGAGCTGTACTACGCGCTCAAGGAAGGTTCGCGCAACAAGGGCCAGATCGACGTGGAGGCGCTGTTCGCCATCAAGCCACAGCCGATCCTCAGCCAGCCGGGCGAAGGCTACCTGCTGTACCGCATCGGCGACTGCGTGGCCCAGCGCAACGTGCATGCGGCGATCTACGACGCCTTGCGCCTGTGCAAGGACTTCTGATCGTTAACAGTCGCCGCCATCGGGCGCGATCCCTGTAGGAGCGGGTTTACCCGCGAATGCGTCAGCACTGACAACACTGTTGCCTGACCGGACGCATTCGCGGGTGAACCCGCTCTTACATGGGGCCAGTCTCGCCCTCTGGTCGGCGCAAGAATCCAGCTGTTTGTGGGAGTCTCCCATGTTGAACACCCTTCTACCCATCCTGCTGTTCGCTGCCCTTGGCCTGGCAGTGCTCGGTGCCTTGCGCCGGGTGCGCATGTGGCGCCGTGGCCGGCCGTCCAAGGTCAACCTGATCGGCGGCCTGCTGGCCATGCCGCGCCGCTACCTGGTGGACCTGCACCACGTGGTTGAGCGCGACAAATACATGTCCAAGACCCACGTGGCCACTGCGGGCGGCTTTGTGCTGTCTGCTGTGCTGGCCATTCTGGTGCATGGTTTTGGCCTGCAGAGCAAGATTCTCGGCTACGCACTGCTGATCGCCACGGTGATCATGTTCACCGGTGCCATCTTTGTCTTCAAACGCCGCCTCAACCCGCCCTCTCGCCTGTCCAAGGGCCCGTGGATGCGCCTGCCGAAGAGTTTGCTGGCGTTCGCCGTGAGCTTCTTCATTGCCACCCTGCCGGTCGCCGGTATCCTGCCGGCCAACACCGGTGGCTGGGTGATGGTCGCCATTCTGGGCCTGGGCGTGCTGTGGGGTGTGTCGGAGCTGTTCTTTGGCATGACCTGGGGCGGCCCGATGAAGCACGCCTTCGCCGGTGCCCTGCACCTGGCCTGGCACCGCCGTGCCGAACGCTTCGGCGGCGGTCGCTCCACCGGCCTCAAGCCGCTGGATCTGGAAGACCCGAACGCTCCCCTTGGCGTGGAAAAGCCGGTGGACTTCACCTGGAACCAGCTGCTGGGCTTCGATGCCTGCGTGCAGTGCGGTAAATGTGAAGCCATGTGCCCGGCCTTTGCCGCTGGCCAGCCGCTGAACCCGAAAAAACTCATCCAGGACATGGTCATCGGCCTTGCCGGTGGCACTGACGCGCAATTCGCCGGTAGCCCATACCCTGGCAAACCAATCGGCGAACACGGCGGCAATCCACACCAGCCGATCGTCAATGGCCTGGTCGACGCCGAGACGCTGTGGTCCTGCACCACCTGCCGTGCCTGCGTCGAGGAGTGCCCGATGATGATCGAGCACGTCGATGCCATCGTCGACATGCGCCGCCACCTCACCCTGGAAAAGGGCGCCACCCCGAACAAGGGCGCCGAGGTGCTGGACAACCTGATCGCCACCGACAACCCTGGCGGCTTCGCCCCCGACGGGCGCATGAACTGGGCTGCCGACCTTAACCTGCGGCTGCTGTCTGAAGTGAAAGCGACCGAAGTGTTGTTCTGGGTCGGTGATGGTGCCTTCGACATGCGTAACCAGCGCACTTTGCGTTCGTTTGTCAAAGTATTGAAAGCCTCGGGTGTGGACTTCGCCGTACTCGGCCTGGAAGAGCGCGACAGCGGCGACGTGGCGCGCCGCCTGGGCGATGAGGCAACCTTCCAGCAACTGGCCAAGCGCAACATCCAGACCCTGGCCAAGTACAAGTTCCAGCGTATCGTCACCTGCGATCCGCACAGCTTCCATGTGCTGAAGAACGAATACGGCGCCCTGGGCGGTGACTACCAGGTGCAGCACCACAGCACCTACATCGCCGAACTGATCGCGGCCAAGAAGCTCAACCTTGGCCAGCACAAGGGCGGCAGCGTCACCTACCACGATCCGTGCTACCTGGGCCGCTACAACGGCGAGTACGAAGCCCCGCGCGAAGTGCTCAAGGCGCTGGGTATCGAGGTGCGCGAGATGCAGCGCTCGGGCTTCCGTTCCCGTTGCTGCGGTGGTGGTGGCGGTGCGCCGATCACTGACATCCCTGGCAAGCAGCGTATTCCCGACATGCGCATGGACGACATCCGTGAGACCGAGGCCGAGCTGGTAGCCGTGGGTTGCCCGCAGTGCACCGCCATGCTTGAAGGCGTGGTCGAGCCGCGCCCACAGATCAAGGACTTGGCCGAACTGGTGGCCGACGTGCTGATCGAGGAGGACGCATCCACTGTCCCAAAGCCGCAAACGGCTAAACGTGAACCTGCGGAGGTGCACTGATGAGCGACATTATCCGCCGCGATCCACGCGCCGAGTGGATCGCCCGTAACCGTCTGCACCCGCTGCATGCCGCGATGCAGACGCAACAGACCAGCTGGATGGGGCCCAACGGCATCATCCGCAAGAACCCACATGCGATTGCCGCAGGCTTTGTCGGCCCGGCCGGCATCAAGCGCATCGACCGCAGCGGCGCCCAGCAGGGCACCGGCGCGGGCGGGCGGCGCACGGCAGCAGCCGAGGTCAAGTTGCCACTGCACCAGGTGGCGGCGCCGGCGTTCTACATTGCCGTCGTGCCGGACATGGTTGGCGGCCGCCTGAGCAGCCACGACCGCGACCTGCTTGGCCTGGCCCACAGCCTGGCTGGCAGCGACGGGGCGGTGCTGGCCGTGGTGTTCAACGAGCACAAGGAAAGCAACTTTTCCACAGCCGGTGTCGATCGCCTGCTGGTTATCGAAGGCGAGGCCTTTGAAGGTTATGCACCGGAGCAACTGGTGCAAGGCCTGCGGGCTGTGGATAACCAGTTCGCGCCGCGCCACTGGCTGCTGCCTGACAGCCGCACCGGTGGCGGGGAACTGGGTCGGCGCCTGGGCGCCGCGCTGGGCGAGCGCCCGGCAACGCGGGTATGGCAGGTCAAGGACGGCCAGTGCATCGGCCGCGCCGGCGCCGGCCAGCAAGACCTGCAACGCACTGTGCCGCGCCTGATCCTGGCGGCGGCCGAGTGCGCCGAGCCGGTCAGCGAAACCCGTCACGAAGCGTTGCCGGTGGAGTTGTCCACAAGTGTGGTGCGCAGCCTGCCGCGCATCGAAGACCTTGGCTCGGTGGCCGTCGACCCGGCCACCATTGCCATGGCCGAAGCGGAGTTCATCGTCTCGGGCGGCAACGGTGTCAAGGACTGGGACCTGTACCACAAGGCCACCGCAGCCCTCGGCGCTACCGAAGGTGCCTCGCGGGTGGCGGTGGACGACGGCTTCATGCCGCGCAACCGCCAGGTGGGGGCTACCGGCACCTGGGTTACCGCGCGTGTCTACGTGGCTGTGGGTATCTCGGGCGCGATCCAGCACCTGCAGGGTATCGGTGCCTGCGACAAGGTGGTGGCGATCAACATGGATCCGGGCTGCGACATGATCAAACGGGCTGACCTGTCGGTGATTGGCGACAGCTCGGCGATTCTCAAGGCGCTGATCGAGGCTGTGGACAACTACCGCAGCGGCGGCCAGCGCGACGCGGCATAAGGGCACGAGCATGAGTACGAAAGTGATCAGCCTGGTTTCCATTGGTGCCCACCCCAGCTCCGGCCGCGCCCGCCGCGCCGAGCAGGATGCCCGCGCCGTGGAGTTGGGTTTGCAGCTGGCTGGGGATAACTTGCAGGTGGTGCATGCGGGCGATCCACAGGAAGAGGCCTTGCGCGCTTACCTGGGCATGGGCCTGGACCACCTCGACGTGCTGGAGCAACCGGCCGGGGCCGATGTGCTGGGCGTGCTGGGCGATTATCTGCGCGACGCCGGGGCCCAACTGGTGCTGACCGGCAGCCAGGCCGAGACTGGCGAGGGGTCGGGCATGTTGCCGTTCCTGCTGGCCGAAAAGCTCGGCTGGCCGCTGATTGTCGGGTTGGCTGAGGTGGAGTCGATCGACAACGGCACCGCGCAGGTGTTGCAGGCTCTGCCGCGTGGTCAGCGGCGTCGCTTGAAGGTGCGTCTGCCATTGCTGGCGACTGTGGATAACGCGGCGCCCAAGCCGCGCCAGAGCGCTTTTGGGCCTGCGCGCCGGGGGGTATTGGCGGCGCGTAACGTGGCCATTGTCGAAGATGAGCTGTTGGCTGAAGCCGAGCTGCAACCGGCCCGTCCAAGGCCCAAGCGCTTGAAGGTGATCAAGGCCAAGAGCGGCGCCGACCGCATGAAGGCGGCGACGGCCAAGGCCAGTGGCGGTGGTGGCAAGGTGCTGAAGGACGTTTCGCCGCAGGAAGGCGCTGAGGCGATCCTCAAGCTGCTGGTGGAAGAGGGCGTATTGCGCTGAGTCCCGTGGGAGCGGCCTGTGTTACGCGATAGGCCGCTTAGCAGCCCTGACAATCCTGAGCCAGACTCGAGATCCTGGGGCCCGCTGCGGCCCCTGCGACACAATTCATAGCCCAGTCCCCTGTGTATAAGTTATTCACTTCCCCCTCACATGCCTGGATTCCAGCAAAACGGCTGAATGTCAGGTACGCTCCGTTTTGCCCACGGAATCTGTTCGCCAAGGTGTGGATAAATTGTTGGTGCATGGCTGGGAGCCTTATATAACGGCGCTTACACGGTTTAGATCATAAAATGATCAGCTTCCCTTGGCATCGCCTGATGCGGGCATGCTGCTTTTTGCCAGGATTTTCCCACAATCTCTGTGAGCCGGTCTGTGGATAATCTGTTTGATACCGGCTGTAGGCCACGCCGTTCCTGTCTTCGAGTGCTTTGATCAGAAAACAGCCAATCGGGGCTCACACACGCTTGAACCCTGAGTGCAGGTGAAAATTCAGGATCACCTGAGTCAAAACCTGTGAATAAGTACCAAGAACCTATCATTTCTATCAGTTAGCAGTCCTGTTCCAGGCGAGTAGGATGAGCGATCACTATCGGCTGAGCGTTCATCATGCATGGCATGCTGCAACCCGTTATCCCTGCCCACATGGGCGGGATTCCAAAGTCCTATTCAGCATACGGGGCCTGTGCTGGTGCAAGGAATATTGCCTTCACCGGGCAGATGGTCGATCACCTGACGGGTTGCTATCACCTGGGCAACGGCCGGCGAACCTACAACCCTGTATTGATGCGCTTTCACTCTGCCGACTCACTCAGCCCTTTCTCGGAGGGTGGGCTGAATGCCTATGCCTATTGCGGTGGCGACCCGATCAACCGGGTCGACCCCAGTGGCGCCGCCCCGGCCACCCGGTTCGCCCGGTTCGCCCGCCCCCAGGTCGACGTGATTAGCCCGGTGATCAGTGGCATAAGCATGTTTTCAAGTTCGGTGACGTTGGGCGGGGCTATCGCACGAACGGCCAGAAACGTGGTAGCCCGCTTGCAAAGCCAGCATTCCGGTACGGAATATACGGCGCCGAGCCTAAGATCCCGGATCGGTAATACGAGCCTTTTCTACACAGGAGGAATGGGGGTTGCAAGCACCGCAATGAGCGGAGTCGAACAAGGGTGGATTGGTAATGTACTGACCAGTCACGGCCGTCGCCTGGGGTTGGGCAACGCAATTGGGAACATCAGCGGTGGCTTGTTCTCCAACGCCGAGGCGGCACAGGCTGTATGGCGGGGGGTGGGGCAGCCCGGAGTGTCGGGGGCAAGGGTAGCCTGGGAGACATTCTATGAAGTCACCGGTATGCGCATGGTTGTCGAAGGGGCTTCGTACGTGTGGGGCAGAGGCACGGCACTCGGGGCCAGGATCGCTTCGGCAGGTCGAGCAGCTGCGGATGCGTGGCGTCGCTGGGGTACTGAACCCAGTGCGCCGCCTCCGTCTCCGAATCGGGACATAAGGCGACCATAAACCCACTGGCACGGCAATTTGCCGTGCCAGTGGGTGGTACGGGTTACTGCGCCTGCACTTCCTTCAGATACGGCGCAGGCTCTGCTCCCAGGTTGTTCAGTAGCCGCCCGCTGTACCAGTCAATGAAGTTCACCACACCAAACTCGTAAGTCTTCGAATACGGGCCAGGCTGGTACGCCGTGGAGTTGATCCCGCGCTGGTTCTCTTCGGCCAGACGGCGGTCCTGGTCGTTGGTGGCGTCCCACACCTTGCGCATGTTCTCGGGGTTGTAGTCCACACCTTCGACGGCATCCTTGTGCACCAGCCACTTGGTGGTGACCATGGTCTCCTGGGCGCTGATCGGCCACACGGTGAACACGATCATGTGGTCGCCCATGCAGTGGTTCCACGAGTGCGGCAGGTGCAGGATGCGCATCGAGCCAAGGTCCGGGTTCTTGATGCGACCCATCAGCTTCTGGCAGGCCTGCTTGCCGTCCATGGTCATCGACACGGTGCCCTTGAGCAGCGGCATACGCACGATGCGGTTACGCAGGCCGTGGCTCTTGTGCAGGTACGGGATCTTCTCGGCTTCCCAGGCAGCGGCGGAGGCGGCCACATGGTCCTTGAATTCCTGGCTGGCGCGCGGGTCGTTGGTGTCGTCCCACTCCAGCAGGGTTTGCAGCAGTTCCGGGTGCGAACCGTTGCAGTGGTAGCACTCGCGGTTGTTTTCCAGCACCAGTTTCCAGTTGGCCTTTTCCATCAAGGTGGTTTGCACCGCCACCTTGGTGTTCTCCATGTCGTACGGTTCCATGTAATGGTCCAGCGTGGCCAGGAACTCGTCGATGGCAGGCGGGTTTTCCGCCAGGCTGATGAAGATGTAGCCGCCGGCAACCTTCACGTTCACGGGCTTGAGGCCGTACTGGCTCATATCGAAGTCAGCACCCATCTCGGTGCCGGCGAACAGCAGGCGGCCGTCCAGCTCGTAAGTCCACTGGTGATATGGGCACACCAGTTTGGCCACCTTGCCTTTCTCGCTGACGCACAGGCGCGAACCGCGGTGGCGGCAGACGTTGTGGAAGGCATGCACCTTGCCTTCGGCACCGCGCACCACAATGATCGGGTTCTTGCCGATCTGCAGGGTGATGTAGTTGCCCTTGGCCGGGATCTCGCAGGTCATGCCGGCGATCAACCATTCTTTATGGAAGATCTCCTGCATGTCGATCTGGAACAGACGCTCGTCGGTGTAGAAAGGCTGGGGCAGCGAGTAGGTGCGCTCGCGGGTCTGCAACATCTCGGCGGTAGCCTTGCGTGCAGGTTCAAGTGGATCGCCCAGGCTCAGGGTTGCGGTGACGTCCATCGTGTATTCCTCGGGGCCGTATGCGGCCGGCAAAAGGTGGCTAATCGTTGTTGTGGTGCCGCAAGGCTGCTTCAGATAAAACAGCTAGTTCTTTTGCCGTGGAGTGTGCGTCCGAAGACGCCGCGAACCGTATCCATGGGCGACATGGCCGATTTGAATAACGACGCGCCAGCCCTTGTGCCACGGGGCTGGTCGCGATAAGCACGTCGATGTCGCAGGCAGGAATGTGCGTCGTCTTCAGCTTGCGCATTATCGCAGCCATGAAAAGGGCCATAGTCGGCCGCTGGAGATGAACATGTCCGATACCTTCCTCAATCCGGTCACTACCCAGACCTGGGCCAACGGCCGCCACATCGTGCGCTGCGTCAAGGTCATCCAGGAGACCTGGGACGTGCGCACCTTCTGCTTCATGGCCGACCAGCCGATCATGTTCTTCTTCAAGCCAGGGCAGTTCGTCACCCTGGAGCTGGAGATCGAAGGCAAGCCCGTGATGCGGTCCTACACCATCTCCAGTTCGCCGTCAGTGCCCTACAGCTTCTCGATCACCGTCAAGCGCGTGCCGGGTGGCCTGGTGTCGAACTTCCTGCACGACACCATGCACGAAGGCCTCGAGCTGCCGGTGCACGGCCCTGTGGGCCTGTTCAACGCCATCGACTTCCCGTCGGGCAAGGTGCTGTACCTGTCGGGTGGCGTGGGCATTACCCCGGTGATGTCGATGGCGCGCTGGTTCTACGACACCAACGCCAATGTCGACATGGTGTTCGTGCACAGCGCCCGTTCGCCCAAGGACATCATCTATCACCGCGAGCTGGAGCAGATGGCTTCGCGCATCCCCAACTTCAGCCTGCACATCATTTGCGAAAAGCACGGCCTGGGCGAGCCGTGGGCGGGTTACCGCGGTTACCTGAACCAGCGGCTGATGGAACTGATCGCGCCGGACTACATGGAGCGCGTGGTGTTCTGCTGCGGCCCGACGCCGTACATGACAGCGGTCAAGCGCCTGCTCGAAGCGGTCGGTTTCGACATGGCGAATTACCACGAGGAGTCGTTCGGCGCGACGCCGGCGGAAGCCAAGGCCGATGCCGTGGAGCACGCCGAGCAGGCGGCCGATGCACCTGAGCTGGACGTTTCCGACCTCAATCTGGTGGAGTTCATCGGCAGCGAGAAGAGCATCCGCATCGCCCCGGGCGAGACCGTGCATGCGGCGGCAGCCAAGGTTGGCCTGATGATCCCGAAAGCCTGCGGCATGGGCATCTGCGGCACCTGCAAGGTGCTCAAGCTGGGCGGCGAGGTGGAGATGGAGCACAACGGCGGGATTACCGAAGAGGACGAAGCCGAGGGCTACATCCTGTCGTGCTGCAGCGTGCCGAAAGGGGATGTGCGGATCGATTACTGATCCAGTGGCCAGTCTGGATTCTTCGCGGGCACGCCCGCTCCCACAGGGTCATCGCTATCTTCAGGACTGCGGTGAACCTTGTGGGAGCGGGCGTGCCCGCGAATGCTTCTAGGTGCGGAACCGGGCTACCAGGCCATTGAGGTCTACCGCCAGGCGCGACAGCTCGGCACTCGCCGCGCTGGTCTGATGCGCCCCGGTAGCACTCTGCACCGACAGGTCATTGATGTTCACCAGGTTGCGGTCCACTTCCCGCGCTACCTGGGCCTGCTCTTCGGCCGCACTGGCAATCACCAGGTTGCGCTCGTTGATCTGCGCCACCGCGCCGGCGATGGTGTCCAGTGCCATGCCTGCGCCCCGGGCGATGTTCAGTGTCGACTCCGCACGCTCGGTGCTGGTGCGCATCGATTCTACCGCCTCTTCCGTACCGCCCTGGATGCTGCCGATCATGCGCTCGATTTCGCTGGTCGACTGTTGGGTACGATGGGCCAATGCCCGCACTTCATCGGCGACCACGGCAAAACCACGGCCCGCTTCACCGGCCCGCGCGGCTTCGATGGCTGCGTTGAGCGCCAGCAGGTTGGTCTGGTCGGCCAGGCCACGGATCACGTCGAGCACCTTGCCAATGTCGCGCGACTGTTCGGCCAGGTGGGTAATCAGCTTGGCGGTGGCCTGCACATCACCGCTCATGCGCTCGATCGCACCCACGGTTTCCATCACCAGGTCACGACCATCACCGGTGGAGCGGCTGGCTTCACTGGAGGCTTCTGAAGTGCTCACGGCATTGCGCGCCACTTCTTCCACCGCACTGGTCATTTCGGTGACTGCAGTGGCGGCCTGTTCAATCTCATTGTTCTGCTGCTGCAGGCCACGGGCACTTTCGTCGGTGACGGCATTCAACTCTTCTGCCGCCGAGGCCAGCTGGGTGGCGGAGCCGGCGATCTGCTGCAAGGTGTCGCGCAGCTTGTCCTGCATGCGCGCCATGGCGCGCAACAGCCGGGCGGCTTCGTCGGTGCCCTCTGCGCGGATGACGTGGGTCAGGTCGCCGTCGGCGACTTGCTCGGCGCATTTGAGTGCTTCTTCGATCGGCTTGACGATACTGCGGGTCAGCAGGAAAGCACAGGCGAAGGTCAGTACGGTGGCGGCAACCAGCAGGCCGATCACCAGAGCGAAAGCGCCGGCATACTGGTTGGCGGCTTTTTCGTTGGTGGCGCGAGTCTGGTCAGTGTTGATGCGTACCAAGGTGTCCATGACCTTGTTGATCTGCTCGGAGTTGGCCAGCAGGTCGCGGTTGAGCAGGTCACGCAATTCATCCAGGCGGTCGGCCTGGCTCAGTGTGCGCATGCGCGATTCCAACTGGCGGTACTGGTTGAGCAACTGACCGTACTGGTCGAATGCTGCCTGTTCGTCGGCGGCGACGATCATTGGCAGATAGGCCTGGCGTGCACGGTCGATCTGGCTGTTGCGCTGGTCCAGCAGATCGAGGGTATCGCGTTGGGTTGCCGGCTCGCGGTTGAGCAGCAGGCGGTAGGAAAGCGTGCGCATGCGCAGGTTCAGCGCGGTGAGTTCGTCGAGGATCTTGATGCTGGGCACGCTGACTTGCTCGATGGCAACGCCCGCCTGGCGGATGTTGCCCATCTGCACCAGGGAGAAGATACCAAGGCCGAGCATCAGCAGGCCGATGAGCGCGAAGCCGAGAAGCGCGCGCGGGGCGATATTCATGTTGCGTAGGGACATGGAGAGGAGGATCCAGGCAAGTGGGATAAGAGCGACAAAACATGACTTGCCGGGCTATCGGTCGTGACTGGCCAGTCTTGAATGCGACCGGGGAAAATGGTGCAACCGCGAACCTTTTCCTGACCGGCGGTTGATCCAGGTCGGAACAAGGGGTCGATTACCCTGTCAATCTGCGGGTTCGACACCTTATGAATCCGATATTTAATGGCGATAGGGCGCACTTTTCTTTATCGTGTGTGCCCCTCGCAACAACCTGAGATAGACCCATGCTGGAAGCTTCCCTGAATCAAATCGAGCAACTGGTCAGCGACCTGATGCAGAAAAACGCTCAACTCATCGAGCAGAACACCGCCCTTGGCCAGGAACTGGCCCAGGCCAAGGAAGAGAACGAAACCCTGCAGCTGTCGCTGATGGAGCAGGAAGAGAAGAACGGCGCTACCGCAGCACGCATCCAGGCTCTGGTCGAGCGCGCCAGCGCGGGCGTTGTTGGCGCATGAGACTGCAGGAGCAGCCGATCAATGTCGTGTCGATCCTCGGCATCGACTATTCGATCAAGGCGCCCGAAGGCCAGGAAGAAACCCTGGCCCAGGCGGTACGGATGCTCAACAAAGCCCTTAACGAGACCAAGCGTCAGTACCCGACCTTGATCGGTGACAAACTGCTGGTGCTGGCTGCCCTTAACCTGTGCTCCAAACAGGTTGAACTGCAGAAAGAGCATCAGCAGACCCTTGCGCGAACTCAAGCGCAGATCGACGCCACGGTGGATGCCATCGTGCGGACCATCGCTGAGCAATAAGGCCTTACACCGTCCCCCCGTAGGAGCGGGTTCACCCGCGAATGCGTCAGTGGCTTCAACACCGCATTAGCGGGTAAACCCGCTCCTACAGGCATCAGCAGACCCTTGCGCGAACTCAAGCGCAGATCGACGCCACGGTGGATGCCATCGTGCGGCCATCGCTCAACAATAAGCCCGTACACCGCCCCCCC
>NZ_JBAMDI010000148.1:0-25073 GCF_036961695.1 Pseudomonas sp. CGJS7
AAACGGCTGCTGCTGGGTTTGATGCTGGCGGTGTTTCTAGGCGCGCTGGAGCAAACCGTGGTCGCCGCAGCACTGCCGGCGATCGTGCGCGATCTGCACCGTTTCGATCTGATGGGCTGGACCGTATCGGCGTATCTGCTGGCGACCGCGGTGGCCACGCCGGTGATCGGCAAGCTCAGCGATCTGCACGGGCGGCGCCGGCTGTTGCATGCGTGCATGGCGATCTTCGCGCTGGGCTCGCTGCTGTGCGCGGCGGCGCCGGGCATGGCGGCGCTGATCGCAGCGCGCGCCGTCCAGGGCATCGGCGGCGCGGGCTTGATCGTGGTCGCGCAGGCGGCGGTGGCCGAACTCGCCGGGCCGCAACAGCGCAGCCGCTATGCGGGTTATTTCGCCATGGTTTGGGCGGTCGCGGGCTTGATCGGCCCCTTGCTCGGCGGCGCGCTCAGCGATTGGCTGGGCTGGCGTTCGATCTTCTGGATCAACTTGCCGCTGACCGCGCTGACCCTGGCCATCGCCGCGCCCGGCCTGCGCCGGCTCGGCGCCGGCGGCGGCGCGGGCCGGATCGATCTGGCCGCGACCGCCTTGTTCGCGGTGGCGACCTGCGCATTCTTGTTGGCCTTGTCCTGGGGCGGCGCGATCCATCCGTGGACCTCGCCGCCGGTGCTGATCGCCTTCGCGGTATCGCTGGCGAGCCTGACCGCGTTCGCGCTGCGTCAGCGCCGCAGCGCCGAGCCCTTGATCGCGCCGCAGTGGCTGCGCCATCCGGTGATCGCGCCGGCCCTGGCGGTCAGCCTGTTGTTGTACGGCTTCTACATCGCCGTGGCGGTGCTGATGCCGGCCTACTACCAACTCGGTTTCGGCCTGCCCGCCGCGCACGCGGGCTGGCTGCTGATCCCGGCCCTGGTCGCCTGCGCCTGCAGCGCCCTGCTCGGCGGCCGCCATGCTGCGCGCACTGGCGACTACCGCGGCCCGGTGCTGTGCGGCCTCGCCCTGGCATCGCTGGCCTTGCTGCTGCTGGGGCTGTTCGCCGCGCGCATCGACGCCGGCATCGCCTGCCTGCTGCTGGCCGCGCTCGGCTTCGGCGTCGGCCCCTGCACCGCCATCGTCAACGTCGTCGCCCAGAACGCCGCGCCCACGTCCCAGTTGGGCGCGATGACCGGGGCGATGGCGCTCACCCGCACCCTCGGCGCGGCCACCGTGGTCGCCGCGGGCTCGGCGCTGATCGTCGCCCACATCCAGCACGGCGGCGCGATCGGCGCGCTCGACTTGAGCGAACTGGCCTCGCGCGAACTCAGCGCGCCGATGCGGCGGACCGTGCGCGAGGCCTTCGGCGGATTGTTCCTGGCCGCTTCGGCCGGAATGTTCGCGGCGTTGTTGGCGTTCGTGTCGATCCGCTCGGCCCGGTTGCGACCGGACCTGGACGGCGTGCGGGCGGCGCCGGCCGAAACCTGAGCCTCGCCCAGTCATCTGCGGGGCGACGCGACACCCGAGCGCGTTCGCCCCGCCCTGCCGGGCATTGGTCCCGCGAAAATACAAACTCGCAACAGCGCCGCTCGCATTCGCCAGGCAGTCTTGCTAGGGTCATTACTAGCTAGCGCCAAACGCTGCAGTATCGTGCAATGCCGCGCAGCGCGGCCGAGTCGCCTCCAGGACGGAACAAGGCGTACCGGCGCGGCTGGTGGATACGCGGTACATAACTACTAGCGCCTACGTGCGCAGCGCCGCCCAGTGCGGCGGATCGACTCCTCGGGACTTCATGAAAACGACACTCGGCGTAGCGCTTACGCCTCCGACTGCGGCTGCGTTGATCGCGGGAGCGTGCGTGCTCGCGGCTGCGTTCCTGCCCTCCTGCCATGCCCGCGCCCCCGGCGCGGCCGATCCGCCGCAATTGACCGCGGCGGCCACGCCCTTCGAACCTGAAGCCGCGCCACCGGCGCCGGCCAAAGCCGAAGCCGAAGCCAAACCGGAAACGGCGCGGGCCAAACCCGCGGCGGCGCCGGAAACCGGCGCCGGATCGCGCAGCCAGCGCTAGCTCGCAACGGTTCGACCCGAACCGGCCCACGCCGCGGCCTTCGCCGCGGCGCGGACGCGCTCACGCCTCGGCGTTCGGGTTCCGCGCCAGTTTGCTGTGGCGGATGCCGTAGCCGAAATACACCGCGCAGCCGATCAGCAGCCAGATCGCGAAACGTTCGAAGGTCAGGTACGGCAGGCCGGAGATCAACCACAGCGAAAAGCCGATGCCGATCAGCGGCACCAGCGGCGAGAACGGCGTGCGGAACGGGCGCGGCAAGTCGGGCTGGCGGTAGCGCAGCACCAGCACCGCGCTGCAGATCACCACGAACGCGCACAGCACGCCGATATTGACCAGCTTGGCCAGTTCTTCCAGCGAGAACAGCCCCGCCGCGCCCGCCGCCACCGCGCCGATCAACCAGGTCGTCCGCCACGGCGTGCGCCAGCGCGGATGCGCCTGGCCGAACCAGCCCGGCAGCAAGCCGTCGCGCGAGAGCGCGAACCAGATCCGCGCGCCGGCCAGCAGATTGGCGAAGATCACGCTGGTGATGCCGCAGACCGAGGCCAGCGAAATCGCCACCATCACCTTGGGCAGGCCGATCGCCGCGAACGCATTGGCCACCGGCGCGTCGTTGCCGAGCGTGGTGTAAGACACGATCCCGGTCAGCACCAGGCAGATGGCGATGTACAGCGTCATCGCGATGGCCAGCGACAGCACCACCGCGCGCGGCAGATCGCGCTGCGGATTCACCGCTTCCTCGGCCGCGGTGGTCATCATTTCGTAGCCGAACACGGCGAAGAACACGATCGACGCGCCGGCCACCACGCCCTGAATCCCGAACGGCATGAACGGCTGCCAGCGCGCCGGATCCACATAGGCCACGCCGGCGGCCACGATCAGCACCGCCGCGCCGATCTTGATCGCCACCACCACGGTGTTGAAGCGCGCGCCCCATTCGGTCTTGAACGCCAGCAGCGCGGTGATCGCCAGCGCCACCAATACCGCCGGCAGGTTCACCACCTGCCCGGCCTTGCCGCCGAACCAACCGCCGCGCGCCCACATCGGCAGGCTCAGGCCGGCCGCATCCAGCAAAGCCTGCACGTAGCCCGACCAGCCCACCGCCACCACCGCCGCGATCAGCGCGAATTCCAGCAGCAGATCCCAACCGATCAGCCAGCCGGCGAATTCGCCCAACACCGCGTAGCCGTAGGTGTAGGCGCTGCCCGAGACCGGGATCAAACCGGCGAATTCGGCATAGCACAGCGCCGCCGCGGCGCTGGCGATACCGGCCAGCACGAACGACAGCACCACCGCCGGCCCGGCCTGCCCGGCGGCGACGGTGCCGGTCAATACGAAGATGCCCACGCCGATGATCCCGCCCAGGCCGATCGCGGTCAGATGCCACAGGCCCAACACCCGTCGCAGCTCGCCGCGGGTCGCGGCTTCGGCCTGCAATTGCTGCACCGACTTGCGCCGGCTGATGCGCGCGACAAGGCTCATTGCGTCTCCCGCTCCGGATGATGGCGACCGCCGCGGCGCAGCGCCGCCGGGCCATGCTGGCATCGGCCGATGCGGCGCGAATAGCGGCGGTTCCCGCGTGGATGCGCGGAAGTCCGCACAATCGGCTGGCAGGCCCAGGCCTAATCGGCGGCGGGTCGCGATGGCCGTCCGGAGCCAACCGCCGCGATGTGCGGACAGACCCACCCAAGCGCCGTGTCGATTTCCAGTCCGGCCGCTCGTCGTTAGTGGAAAGGCAGGCCATAAACGCCGAGCCGCCACCTCGAACCGACCGGAGCGAACCGATGACCCCGACCATTACCGCCTTCGAAACCTCGCCGGACCGCGGCAAGGGTCTGGCCCGCGATGTCCGCGTCCGCTGGGCGCTGGAAGAGCTCGGGCTGGCCTATGAGGTGCGGACCCTTTCCTTCGCGGAGATGAAACAGCCCGAGCACCTGGCGCTGCACCCGTTCGGCCAGATTCCCACTTACGAACAAGGCGACCTCGGCCTGTTCGAATCGGGCGCGATCTTGCTGCACCTGGCCGAGCGCCACCCCGGCCTGCTGCCGGACGACGCCAACGCGCGGATCCGCGCCATCGCCTGGATGTTCGCCGCGCTCAATACCGTCGAACCGCCCATCGTCGAGCGCTCGATGGCCTGGGTGCTCGAACGCGAGCAGAGCTGGTACGCGCAGCGCATGACCATGCTGGATGAGCGCGTGCGCCGTCGCCTGAGCCAGCTTTCCGCGCGTCTGGGCGACGCCGACTGGCTGGACGGCGATTTCAGCGTGGGCGACCTGCTGATGGTGTCGGTGCTGCTGCGGCTGCAAAGCTCGAACATCGTCGACGAATATCCCAACCTCGCCGACTACGTCGCCCGCGCGACCGCGCGGCCCGCCTATCGACGCGCGTTCGACGCGCAACTGGCGGTGTTTTTGAAGGCGCAGGCGGCCGAAGAATCGACCCCCGCGGTTTAAAACGACCGTCTCCGGCCACGTCCCTGTGGCCGAAGTCGCTTACTACCCAAGGCGCGAACAACAACACCTCGATCGTTCGCCGCGATACCGCAAGGGTCGCGGCCTCACATCTGCCTGTCTTCGCCTTGAATGATCTCCGGGGCGACGTCCTTGATCCCCGAAATCCCAAGAATCTTCGGCATCGCCGCCATCGCCTCGGCCACCGAGGCGAACTCGATCCGGCCGTTGCCGCCGGCTTCGGAGGAATAGGTCAACTTCCCACCGGTCGCCTTGGCCGCGTCCTTCAATGCCGAGACGTTGCGGTGATACACCTCCAGCGTGGAGGTCACCACCACCGCGCGGCCGTCGTCGCTCATCGCGGCCATGAGCTTGGGTTTAGCCGCCGCGGCTTTTGCGCCGGTCGCCGCCTTCGCGGTCTGCGCTCCGACCGTGTAGGGACCGACGCGAACCTTGCCGGACGCCGCCGATTTGCTCGAAGCCTTCGCTTCGGCCACCACCGAGGTCGGGATCAGACGGAATTGGCTGTAACCGATGCGGAAGGACTCTCCGGTCGCGGCCTGTTGCAGTTCGGCGCGCGCCGCGTCTTCGGATTGGGCGTGCGCATTGACCGCGAACGCCAGCAGGATCGGACAAACGAGCGTGATGATTTTCATGATCAATGCCCCAGGACGCGGATTTTGAAGGAGGCCAGGCTGCCCTTGGACGCGGCGCCGGCAGCGAGCGGCACGTCGGCCAACTCCAAGGTCCAAGTGCCTTGCCCGGCTTCGTCGAGGAACGCGTTGCTGGCGAAGAAGTCGGCCTTGAACGCGGTCGTGCTCAATCGGGTCATCGCCGGGAACACGGCGCTGCGCGTGCCGTTCGGCGAGATCAGGGTGACCTGCACCGGGAACGGCGCGGTGCTGCTGGCGTGCCGGTAATTGGTCGACCAGCCCAACTGCACCGACTCGACCTTGCGGATGTTGTTGCCGATGGCGATCTGCAGACGCGCCGGCGCGGCCGGATTGCCGATCGCCACCGCGGCGGCCGGTTCCACCCGCTGCCAACCCGAATCCACCAGCGCCGGCAGCGACTTGAACTTGCCCGCGGTTTCCACCGCCAAAGTCGCGTCAACCAATCCGAACCCGTACCAGTTGCTGAAAGCGCGCCCGGCCGCGTTATTCGTCCATCCGGGAACCAGCACGGTACCGTTGGCGTGCACCGCCGCCGGCTGATTGGGATCGATCTTGCGCGCGGTCGTGGCCAGGATGTATTTGACGTCGCGGTAGCTGAGCTTCGGGTTGGCCTGCAACACCAGCGCGACCACGCCCGAGACCGTCGGCGCCGCGGCCGAGGTGCCGTTCATGATGCCGGTGTAGTTGCAGCTGTTGTCGATGGTCGACTGGGCCGAATCCAGCGCGTTGACCTGATCGAGACCGAAGTTGGTCTGGATCACGTAGTTGTTGTAGCCGCGGTCGCAGCCGACCAGATCCGTGGTCGCGATAGCCGGCTGGTAGCGGTTCGCCTGCAGGCCCGGTTGATACCTGACCTGGCGGCCGTACTCGCCGCCCAGGCCGGACACCCACAGGCTGGAGCCCGGACTGGAGTAGCTCGAACGTTTTCCGTCCGCATTGACCGCGGCGATGGTCATGATGTTCAACAGATTGTTGCGGGTGTCCAATCCGGTCTGCTTGCAGCCGACGTTCGCGGCGACGATCTCCGCGGGACAATTGGAGATGAAATCGTTGCCGGCGGATTTGACGTAGACGATGCCGCGGCCTTCGCGGGTCTGCGACATCGGCCCCTCGTACGCGGCCACGCTGTTCTCGGAGAAGCTCTGCATCGCCGTCCCGGAATAGCCCCAGCTGTTGTTGGACACGTCCTGGCGCTTGGCTTCCGCGCCGTCCCACCAGGCGTAGAAGATTTCGTCGGTGAACAATCCGCAGAACAAGCCGCAGTCGCCGAACCCGTTGAAGCTCTTGAGCTTGGCCGCGGGCGCTACGCCGCGCACGCCGATGCCGTTCCAGCCGACCGCCGCGATGATGCCCGCGACCGCGTTGCCGTGCGCATTGGCGGGATCGGTCGGGCTGGTGTCGTGATTTTCCTCATCGAAGTTCCACGATCCGTCGGGCACCATGTTCGCGGCCAGATCCGGATGACGGATATCCACGCCCGAGTCGAGAACACCGACCACCACGCCCTTGCCGCGGATGTTGTAGTCGTGCAGATCGTCGATGCCCAAATCGACCCCGAACGCCGGCCGGGTATCGCCCAGCGCGCTCTGCCCGTAATTCATCAGATGCCATTGATAGCGATACAAGGGATCGCCCTGCTGGGCCTGCGCCGCGCCGGCCGACAAGGCGAGCAAGGTCGCTGCGCTGAGAATCGTTGTTTTGCTGAGTAGCTGCCGCATATCGTCAACTCCTTTTTATGCCGTCGCACCGATCGCTCCGCACGCCGCGGAACGCCTGTACGCCGGTCGATGTGGGACGCGTGCGCGAGGATGGGTCGGACTTATCGATGGATCGCGGTGAAAGCGACTGCGTGCGGGGGCGCGGCGCCGCGGCGACCGAACGCGGACATCGGCAGCGCGGGCTTGATTCGATACTTCTCCGTTTTAGAAACCGCGTGTGCGAACAACGCGAAAAGGGTTCATCCCTTCATTCCCAAAAACGCAGCGCATCGACCGCCCCCCACCTCGGGCGGATCGATTCGCGTGCTTCGATAATCAAACTGCGCGATCCGTCGCAGCCTGCGCGGCGCAGGCTATTACCAGTTCATTTTGTTTATTCAGTTAGTAGCGAAACTTGAACGCGCGCTTGGCGACGCCCTCACTACGCCTTCGACATCGCGTCGATAGCGCGCCTCACCCCATCGCCAACAGCCGCCACGCCAGCCACGCCGGAACCCCGAGGTAAAACAGCGCCCGCCCAAGCCATTCCAAGCCGTCGCGCAACCCAGCGGCATGCGCGGAACGCACCAGGACGGCCGCCAGCACCAGCATTTCGATCAAGACCCGCAGCACCGCCGCGAACAGCATCAAGCCAATCGCCCACGATGCCCACCAGATCAGCAAGCCGCTGAGATAGGCCGCGAGCCCGTAACTGTAGTACTCGCCGAAGGTGCCGCCGAAGGCGATCACCTGATGCAGGCGGAACGCGACCAGCGCCAGCGACAGCGGGAACAGCGCGAACTTCAGCAACGGATGATCGAGCCTGCGCCGATGCGAATCCGCGCGAGTCTGGACCAGATCGGCGCGCATCGCGGCCAAGCGCCCCTCCCAGCCGATCGCCGCTCCGCCCGCCGCCAACATGCGCTGCAATGCGCGCGGACGGGTCAACGCCAGACTGCGGGTCCAGCGCGGTCCCGACACCAAACGCAAATCCACGCCGCTGCCCGGCAAGCCGACGCGCCAAGGCCGCAACGCGGCGATCTGCGCCAGCGGCAGCTCGATCCGTTGCCGGCGCTGGTCCAGCACCAGACGCCCGTCCTCCACCCGCGCCTGCGCCGCGAACGCGCGCCCGACAGCCCACGCGGCCAACGCCGGCGCGACCACGGCCAATCCGAACAAGCGCAATTGCGCCAACGACTGAATCTGCAGACCGATGCGGGTGAGCATGTCGAACGCCAACCACAGCAAGCCCACGCCCGCGCACAACCGCAGCGCGCCGGCCAGCGCGCGCCATGCCGGCGTGAGCACCGTCACTTCGATGGACGATTCGACTTCGCTCGTCACCGCAGCGCGGCGACGCATCGCCTGCCACACCGCCAGCGCCGCCAGCGCCAACACCAACGCCGCGCCCGCGCGTCCGACCCAATCGCCCCAACGCACCATCAGCGTGGGCGACGGATCGCGGGCGCTGACGAACGCAGTCAACACCGCCTGATCGCCGGTGCCGGTATGCGCCAGCACTTCGCCGGTGTCGTCGATGATCGCGCTGAGCCCGTTGCTGGTGACGCGCACCTGCGGCAATCGGGTTTCGATGCTGCGGAAGGCGGCGACGGCCAGGTGCATGCGCGCGCCGACCGGATAATCGGTGAACCAGGAATCGTTGGACATGCCGATGATGGCCTGGGCGCCCAGCCGCGCGCCGTCGATGGCCAGATCGCTGTGGACATCGTCCAGACAGATCAGCGGCACCACGTTGACCTCGCGCCCGTCGGCGCTGCGCAGCGGCAGCACCCGCGCACCGTCGCCGGCGCGCCAACCGCCGGTCCACGGCAGCGCGCGGCGCAGCCAGGGATGGTCCAGCCAGGACGGCACGTGTTCGGTCAACGGAAACGGATAGGTCTTGCGATAGACGCCGAGCAAGCCCTTGCCAGGTTCCAGAAACGCGGCCGCGTTGTATTCGCCCTGGGCGTCGCGGTCGTAAGTGCCGAACACCAAGGGCACGCCGACGCTGTCGACGAAGCCCTGGATTTCGCGATCCAAAGCCGCGCCGTCTTCGCTGCGCGGATGGCCGAAGCTGGTGGGGTACACGGTCTCCGACCACAGCAACACGTCCGCGCCGTGATCGCGGATCGCCGACCACGACAGCTGGTAATGCGTATCGAGCACCTTGCGAACCACGGCGTACGCGCCGATTTCTTTGCGCAATCGCTCGTAGTCGACGATGCTGGCCTGAACCATAGCCACGCGCAGCGTCGGCGCGTCGTCCGTAGCGGGCGCCTGCAATGCGTTCTTGCGCGCCATGCCGTAAGCGCCCATGCAGACCACGATCACGGCCGCCGACGCCAGCGGCCGCGACCACGCGCGCCAGCCGTCGCGGCGGCGCTCGATGGCGTAAGCCAGCGCCTCGTTGACCAGCAGCAGCAATACGGTGAGGCCCGCGGCGCCGCCGAGATCGGCGACTTGCCGCAGCGCCGCCGACGGATACAACCCGTGCCCGAGCGTGTCGCCCAACACCTTCGGCACCAGCCATTCGCAAGCCACCCACGCCGAAGTCGCGGCCAGCGCGCGCAGCACCGGCCCGTAATGGCGCCCCACCCATTGGCGCACCAGCGCGAAGGCGAGGAACTGCGGCTGCATCAACGGCGCCAACAGCAACAACACCGCGGTCGCCGTGGTCGCGCCGATGCCGACGTAAGCGCCGATCGCCGCGCCGAACCAATACAACACCGTCGCCACGAAGGCGATGCTCATCAGCGCCGCATTCGCCAGCACCCGCGGCGCCGAGCGGTCGCGGTCGAGCGTCGCCAGCCAAGGCACCAGCGCGATGAAGCCCAGGCCCCAGGCGGAGCCGCCGCGAGCGTACAGGCCGAGCAACACAGCGGTGGCGAGAATGCCGGCGATACCGCGCCAGCGCGACAGGGACAAGCGCTGCTGAGTCAAATCCGCTCCTGGATCAAGTCGTGCACTCCGTGTCGTTAGGTCAGCGCGGCGGTGGAATCCGGATCGGCCGTCGCGGCATCCCCGGCGGCGCCAGTTCCGGCGGCACGATCCGGTCGTCCGGCATCGCCACAGGTCGGCCGCGCGCATCGCGCAAAGTGAAACCCGGCGCGAACATCAGCACCGGTTCGATCGGCACGCCCTCATCGGTGACCTGATGATGGCGGACATAACCCGGCGGCAGTTCGAAACCTTCCGGCACCGCCAGCCCGAGCAGCGGCGGACTGGTGCCGGGCGGATTGAACGCGCCCAGCCCGGTGCGCACGCCAGCTTGCTGCAAGGCCTCGATCACCTGCTTGCCGGTGGGTTCCGGGTCGCCGGGCTGGAAGTACGCGGCCAAGTCATCGGGATCGTTGCTCGGCAAGGTCTTCGACTCCCGCTGCGCAGCCGCTTGCGATACCTGAGGCGAAGGCGCGCGGCCTTGCGGTGCACCCGCATCGCCAGCCGACGCCTGCGCCGCGACCACCGCTTCGCCGCGCACTGGCGCAGGCCATAACCACCACCCTGCCAGCAGGGCGACCGCAACGACGGCCGCGCCTGTCGCCCACAGCCATCGTCCGCCGCCCGCCGCGGGCGTCTTGGCGACCACGCGCATGCCTTCGCCGTCCGCGCGGGACGGCGAAGCATGCGGGCGGCGGCGCTCGGCCACGGGTGCTTGCCTCTCCGCCGAAACCGCGGTCAGGGATTGGCCGGCTGATACACCGACAAGGCCCAGCCCATCCGCTCGTGCCCGTACTGGTTCCAGATCGGGCTGCGGCCGTTGGTGTAGCTGGTGTTGCGCGGCGCGCCGCTGCCGGTGCTGCCGCCCCACAGGCCCGCCGACACGGTGCCGCCGGTGTAGGTCGGATGGGTGTCGTCGGACTGGATGTAGTCGAACGAACTGGAGGACGAAACGAACTTGGTGTTGGCGTCGCGCAAGGTCGAACGCAGGGTGACCGCGGTGCGGTTGATGTAAGCGGCCTCGCTTTCGCCCAACACATAGCGCAGCGCGTCGGAATCGACCACACCGTCGCCGTTGCTGTCGTAGTCCGCGCCCATGTACTGGGCGAAACTGTCCACGCACTTGAAGCCCTTCTGGCGCGCGTACTCGCACATCCAGAAATTCATCTTGGCGATCGCCGGCAAGAACCGGTCGCGCAGGTTCACCGTCTGGCCGGTGCCGGCATCGCGGCACGAGCTCTGCACGTTGTCGGCGTTGTAACCGGGGTAATACAGATTGGAGATAACCTTCAGCTTGGTGTTGGCGTGGGCGTTGGCGTTGATGTAGTCCATCGCCGCGGCCACGTAGGTCTTGCAGGAATTCACCGCCGCATCCAGGCCGCTGTAGTTGCAGGTTCCGGTCTGTTCCTTGAACGCGGTGCGCGCCTGCAAACCGTCGTTGCCGCACATCTCGAAGCTCACCACCCGGGTCGAGGCGGCCTGCATGTACGAACGCTCGGCGACGATCTTGTTCTCGTACACATCGCGCGCCACCGCGCCCGACTTGGCCCGGCGCACGCTTTCGATATCGGCGTTCCAACGCGCCGACAGGTACTCCGCATCCACGGTCGGCGCCGAATAGCGCGCCGCGTTGCTGATCGAACCGTTGTAACCGGCGAAGATCGAATCGCCGTAAGCGACCACACGATACGAAGCGCTGGTCCCGGCCCGGTCGACGGTCCAGGACACATTCTGGTTGAGCGTGCTGGCCATGGCCGGGGCCGACAGCGCGATCAGCGCCACGGCCGGGAGCAACCGCCCCGCTTTGTTGCGGAACAGAGTCTTCATCCTTAATTCCCCTTCGAGATGATGTACGCGGCGGACACCCGTGGGTGGCCGATGAGAAAACGCGAAGCCCGATCGACTACGGGGACGTTCGGAACCTCGCGATGCCGCCCCCAGTCATCGCCCCCGGACGCTAGCGTATGGTTCTGGCGGCACGCAATGTGCGCTGCAACAGTCGCGGCGTGCTGCATCACGTTTCCGCACTCCTCTGCGCTCAGGCACCTACATCGCCCCTTGAGCCGCGCTCATTAGAAGCCAGCTCGGCGACATCGCGGTGACCGTAATGAACGTGCCCACACCGTGCCGCGAACGGCCAGGGGCGCACAGAGATCGGTGGCCTGCCATCGACCGGCACTGCATCACCGCGAAAAAATTAAGCGGCTCTCATTTGCATTCACAATCCTGACCCACAGCCAGCATCCGGCACCCTCCGGCCCGCCAGCGGTTGATCCCTGACAGGATCCGCAACGTATCGCGCAGCGATTTCTATCTGTACGGCTACGCGACCGAAGAGGGCATCGGCCGCTACAGCGAGCCGGGACGCAATATCCGGGTAAGCCTGTCCTGGTCGTTCTGATCGTACGGCGGGGCGGTCGATCCAAGACCGCCCCGCCGACGCGGCGGCCGACACTCAACACTGGGCCCTGGGCGCAAATACACCGCTCAGAGCGGCGATCGCTCGCTGTCGGCTAGCCAAAACGAGCGCGCCCTCGCCGCGTATCCGCAGCAAACGGCAACGCGTCGCGCCGGGACCGCGAAAAGGCGTATCTGGTCGACTGCTTTTTTGGATTTTTCAACTAGATTCGGGAACTCCTCTACCTCACTCACTCACAGACCAAACATCCGCTTGTAATTCGAGAGAAGCTCGTTCGTGTAGTAGTAGTCCGGCTCGTGTTTGGCCGCACGCACCATGACCTGGAAATCCGGATTCTCGGGATCTTCGGCATTGAATTTGACCAAGCCGATCCCAACGACGCTGGCCAGGGCATCGAGTCGCTTTAAGTCGGATTGGTTGGAATTGCGGGGTACGGCGATATAGACCCTGTGCGCGAAAAGCTTATAAGCACAGGCCTGGCCAAATGCGGTGATAAGACTCTGCGTATCGATCTTTATTTCTACCGCCAGGACTTCGGTTGGGAACTTGATCGGATCGGAGGGCCGCGCCTCGTATAAGCCAATAACATCCGGCGTGCCCCACTTGCCGCCCGCTCCGTTGCCGCCAATAGGTTTGGCAACGGTCACCTCTTCAAGGTCGTTCTCCAACCAGAGGGCGAATGGCTTGTAGAAAGCCGACTCTCGATGCTTTGTGGCAGTAGAGACAGATGCGGGTGCAGGCTCGTGGCTGGCGCTGTCGCCAAGGGCATATACACCACGATCTGGGCGCGTAATGCCAGGCGGCAGATTATTTCGAAACGTATGCAACGATCCAGTAATGGTGTTTCGGTTCTCATCAGGCAACGCTGCCGCCACCGCGCGAGCGAGGTCTGCCCAGCGAATGCCGGTTGGATTGGCGGTGACGATCTTCAGCGCGGCATCAGCCACGCGTTTACGTGCAGTAGTCATCCATTCCTCTATGCCTGTTCTGATCCACCTACTTCTTGCTCACCCGGTTGGCCGCCATCCAGTCCCAAGCCGGCTTCAGGTCGATCCAGTCAAACTTGGCGCCCATGCTACCGTCGTCGTTGACGATGCGAAGAACGCCACTGTCCCGCGTCACGAACAAGACCTTGTCGTAGATCTTGGGCCTACGCTTGGCCTTGCGTGAAGCATCCTTGGTGCTTTCCTTCGTCTCCACCAAGCGAACTTCAGGTGCATGCCCAATCGGATATTCCAGACACACGATAAAGTCCGGATAGAAATAGTTCCGATGCTCCCCGCGGACTACACGCACAGACCATGGCTTGTTGCGCGGATTTCGATGCCACCAAAGAACATGCTCATCACGGTCCAAGGAATCGATAAAATCGCGCTCTTCGTTGTTGACTGCGGAGGTCCAATCGTAAGTGCTGACAGTCAACTGTCCGCCGCTGTATGCGATTCGAGTCTGGCTCATGGTGCTTTGCGCATCAATGCCCAGGCTTCCCTTCTCCTCTTCCAGCTTGCTTTCCAGTGGCGGGACGACGCCATACAAGCTTCGACGCGACGCCTTGAGCGCGAATCCCAGTGGATATAGCATGGCGTCCGGAAGCGGCGCTGCATCGCCGACGGTTGCAAACTCAGCCACCATGTCTTGAATGGTTTCGGCAATCTGTTGCGCCTCGCGGCGAACCACCCAGCAGGCCGCATCACGGGCCAGTCGATTGAGCTGCTTGTCATCCAAGGCGCTCGCTGTTGCATCAGATGGCGGCACTGCCACATCCTCCCGAAGACGCGTGGCCAGCGTGCTGATGATGATGCGAATGTCCTCATCCTCGATCTGCGGAATTTTCCGCAGACTTGCCCTCGCTTCCCTCGTCAGGGCGTTGCGATCAGTGATGACGGTAACTTCCTCCTCCTTGGTGCCGCCCTCGGTCAGTTCGGTATGAATTTCCTTCTCTTTGAGGAGGTTGTAGGCAGCGCGCACAGCGAACGACACAATATCCTCATCCAGCAACAGGCTCGAAGCGACCTTTCTAGACACCTCGGCCATCTCTGCCATAACCGGCGCGGTTTCCCGCTGGAATGCCGGAGGCGAGTTTAATGCGACATTACGCTTGTAGGCTTTGAGCCCTTGCGCCTTCAACCGCTCTAGTGCTTCCTGCTCACTGTCCGGCAATGTATGGCTGGGAACAGGACCCGGCTCAACCGGATCCCAGCCCATGATCGTGGAGCCAACATCCACGGACTCTGGGGCCGTCACTCCTGGGAACAGTGTGCCTTGGGTCGTGCCAGTCGAAGCCGGTAGTACAGCCCCCTCCTCGTCCATTTCGATTTCATCTAGCACATAGCGCGGATCGTTATTGAATGCCGGCAACTGCGGCGTCACCCGGTTCGTGAAGACCGTCGCTCCCGATTGGGTCTTCTTGGCGACCATTTGCTCGGTCTGCCCTTCCAACTGGCTCTTCACCGCGCCAACAGTGTCCACTGCTGACTGAAAGCCCTGCTGGGCTTCGGCGTCGGCCAGATAGATATAGGCCGTATCCAGACCCACTGGAATGGGCATCGGCTTGAGAAAAGCCTGGCGAATCTGTCGCGCAACGCGCATCACACGGCCAATGAACTGCATGGCGAAGTCAGCGTCGTTCACCAACTTTGTAGACGCTAGGACGAAGGCGCGCGGGGCATCAAAGCCCGTGCCGGCTGATTGCTTGAAGATCAGGACTTCCTTGGTGTGGTCGTTGGCAATAGCCGCCATCAACACCGGATCGGGATCAGCCGACGAGTGCATACCAATGGCTGCCGCTGGCACACGGCACAGGCGGATGAGATCTTCGCGGGCTTCCTCGACCATCTTCTCGCCATTGGCCACCTGGACCAGGAGGAGCGGGGTCAAGTCGATGCCGCCGGCCTTGAGGGCCTTCTTGAGTTGCAGATGCTTTCGCCATGCCTGCCGCAACACGGTACGCTTCAAGTCGGCGACGGTGGAGATCGTGCGCTGGAGGTCGTAGACCACTGCTTCGATATAGCGCTTGTTTAGGCGTGCATCGACCGCTTCCGCGCGACTCACCGTGAACGTGCTACGCGCGCCTTTGCCTGCCTGGGCTAGGAACTGATCTAGCACCGCGTCCCTTGGCGTGGCCGACGCCATGACCAGGTATTCCGGCTGCAGCCAGTGCGCGAACTTGCCAAACTCCGTGCCCGTTTTCAGGCCGATATGGGCCTCATCGACCACCAGGCCGACTTTCAGGTTCCTGGCTCGTGCCAGGCCTACAAATTCGTTCAGGGCTCGGCGATCGTCGTCGCCATCGTTGGCATAACCAGTCTTGCGATCTGCGGCCTTGGCTACGGCCTGCGCAGTCGACAACAGCACCATACCCTTGGTGGGCTCCTGATTGCGACCACGCGACAGCATGACCGGAAGTAGCTGGCCATCGGCGTTTGCCAGCACCGCGTCTTCTGTCTGCTGCACTAGATTGACGAATGGGACGAACCAGAGCCAGACAGTGTCCTGTGCCGCCGACACTTTGGCCAACGCGCGCACAAGCATGAAAGTCTTGCCCGAGCCCGTCGGTGATCGAAGCAAACAAGGGGGCGACGGTTGCGCCAGTATCGCAAGCGCGAGGCTGTTAATGATCGTGCCCTGAAACCCAATTGGCTCTAGGGTGTCCGACTGTGCTGCAACGAAATCCATGCTGCTCATGCCTGCCCTCCGGACTGCCCATTCAGCAATGCTTCTTGCAGGCTGTGGCAGTTCACCTCAAGGCCCCGAGCTACCAGTTCCTCTTGCAAGGCCAGGGGACGCTCACAGTACACGGCCAAGCGCTCCACCCCGTGCACTTGTGGCCAAGCCGCCAACGTTTCGACGCTGTCCGCGTCAACTTTCATACACAGCAAGATGTCGCAGCCATCCGCGCGCGCGATGTGCTGCACTGGTCCAGGCACTGCAGGCCAGACTGCGCGAGTGAGCCGTATGCAAAGCAGATCCATGGCGTTTTCCATCTTCGCCTCGAATGGGAGATCCGCCGCGGCAACCTTATCCAGTTGCAGGTAGGCGAACTCGCCACCCTGGTCAGCGGAGTAACCGGGCTTTCCAGCGTAGCCTTGGCTAATTCGGCGCAGACGTTCGGCGGTGATATCCCGACAAATGTTCTTGCCAGGTTCCTTGACCGTGGCTTCGGAGCTGGAGCAAAGGATATAGTGTCGCCCGCCATCGTCTTCGGCATTGAGCTCCAAAACGGCCTGGCCCGTGGTGCCGGAGCCCGCAAAGAAGTCCAGCACGGTATCGCCAGGTTTGGTCGTTTGCGCTATCAGATTTCGAATAAGGGTCGGCGGTTTCGGGTATTGGAATACTTTCGACCCCAACACTTCCTGGATGACCTCAGTGCCCTCGCCTGCCTGGGGTGAGCGCAGGACAGCAAAATCCTCATCGTCATAGGTCTCGGTGAGCCGCGCGACCCACGAACCCAGGGGGTTGGTGTGACTGCGCAAATCCGCCCAGTGCTTCTTGAACAGGGGACGACCAAAGCCCACCGTCTTGCCCACCCAAAAGTCCAGGTCAGGCGTGTCTCGACTCAACAGGGGGCGTTTGCGCTTTGGGGTGACCGGCACATCGCCAGCGTCGATGGCCGCGACCAATTCATCCAGCGTATTCCACACCCTGGTTTCTTCGTCGGCAGGGAAAAGGATCTTGTCCCGGCTAACCCACTCCTCCATCGTTTCAGATTGGAGCGAGGCTATATCCTTGACCTTCGCTTCCGTGGCATACGCCCAAACACGATTGGGATCGCACGGATACCAGCGATCCCGCTTGGGGTCACGCAGCGGATAAAATAGATTGGCTCGGTCAAAGCGATCGAACGCAAGGGTCAGCGGATCTCCATTCCATGGTCCGCGGGGATCTTTGTCCGGGTTCTTGTATTTCTTCTGCGTCTTCTCTGTTCCATTGAACGCAAAGCCTTCGTTGCCGTAGACCAGGATGTGCTCATGCACGTCGCTAAAGTTCCGATCCTTGGCGCTGGTCGTGTCTCGCGTTCTCCACACCAAGCTACCCACGCGTCGTCCGGGGAACACTTCTTCGAGTAGCAGTTCCAGCCTGGCTCGGTTTTCGTCGTTGATGGAGACCAGGATGACCCCATCTTGGGTCAGCAGATCGCGTGCTAGCAGCAGGCGTTGGTACAGGAATTCCAGCCACATCGAATGCCGCCAGCGATCTGCCTTGCCGACGTAGTTGTCGTTGTAAACCCAGTCCTGATTGCCCGTGTTGTATGGCGGATCGATATAGATGACGCGAATACGGCCCGCATGGGTCGACCTGAGCAAGCGGAGCGAGTCGAAGTTGTCACCCTCGATGATGAAGTTACGATGCACGAACCGCTCATTGGCATCAGCGGGCTTATAGCTGTACTTCGAAACCAGTCGGGGCAACACGATGTCGGCATTAAGTGCCGCATCGTGTTCGATCGCGTTACGCTCCCAGGTAAGTCCCAACTTCCGCTTGGTCAAATGCTCAGCCAAAAGCCGCCGCAGTTCCTGGGCGTTGAGCTGGTCGAGATGGGAAAGCAAGTCCTTAGGCTTGTTGGCTTCGGTCATGCTGAATGTTTCTACCCCGGAAGAATGATGGAATGGATTTTCACACCCTCATTCAGGCCCCTCGCAGGCGCGTGGAACATCCCGAAAAAAGCGTGAAACTTGGCCAGACGGCCCCTAGTGGCCAGTTTAGCCGCTCCCTCGCGCGGCTTGAAACTTTCTTGGGATTGGGGTGTATACGCGCGCCACCTCTCTTATCCTCTACCCCAATCACCTCATTCGGCAATGGTGTCGCCCCTTCCTGATCTTCGTCGTTTGGGCACGGCCACTCGCCCTCTCGCAAGATGCTCGCGATACATGGTGCTACACGCGTCCAAGATCACTTCAGGGACGAAAGTGCTGCCCTCAGACCGGACCCGCGCCTCCATCGGACTCTTCCCGGCGACCTCCATACCTTCTGCGACGCGCTAAAAAAAGCGACGGGCCATTGCCATTGATCGCGAAGCTCACGGAGCTCCCCCTGCTCGAGAGGTGCCTACGCGCGAAAACTTCTGCGTCGGAGATGACGCTGGTAGAACTAAGCTGAAAGCGATGGCCTTGGGAATCAATTGCCTTACGCCTCCCGACAACCTTCCCAGGCATCAAGAGGACCAATTTGGTAAGGGCATGCACGATCGAGTGAAACTGCGCCCCCCCCTAAACATCACGTGATGAGGGTCCTCCATCGGGATTGAACACAATACGGTCATCTCGATAGCGCTTCTGGTCCCCATTCGGGGCAAAATTGACGATCTTGCCCGTGTCACCGGTGAAGGGAATACAGACGAAGTAGAGCTGTCGTTAGATCATGGTAGCCGTGAACGCCATCTTCCAGGGCCGCTTACTTTCCATATCTAGCTCCAGGTTTCCCACCGTCTTCCCGACGTTGCGCCCTGGAGCTACACCGGCGCTGTAAAGCGCCATGCCTAGCCGACCTTAGTTGTCTCATACTTGTCCGTGTTGCGCGGAACTAAAAACCCTAAACCCTTGAATAAAATGCAAAAACCCCCAAAAAACAGCTCGGGCAAGGGGTCCGAAGAACACACCCCGCTGATGAAGCAGTTCTTCGCCGCCAAGGCGGAGCACCCCGATGTGCTGCTGTTCTTCCGCATGGGCGACTTCTACGAGTTGTTCTACGACGACGCGCGCAAGGCCGCGCGGCTGCTCGACATCACCCTGACCCAGCGCGGCGCCTCGGCCGGCCAGCCGATCCCGATGGCGGGCGTGCCGCACCACTCCGCCGAGGGCTATCTGGCGCGGCTGGTGGCGCTGGGCGAGTCGGTGGCGATTTGCGAGCAGATCGGCGATCCGGCCCTGGCCAAGGGCATCGTCGAACGCAAGGTCGTGCGCGTGATCACCCCGGGCACCGTCACCGACGAAGCCTTGCTCAACGAGCGCCGCGACACCTTGTTGCTGGCGGTCTCGCGCGGCAAGCACGGTTATGGCATCGCCTGGGCCGATCTGGCCGCCGGCCGTTTCCTGGTCAACGAAGTCGCCAGCGAGGACGCGCTGGAAGCCGAAATCGCCCGGCTGGAACCGGCCGAAACGCTGATGCCCGACGAAGACGGCTGGGCGCTGTTCCTGGCCGAGCGCAACGGCATCCGCCGGCGTCCGCCGTGGTTGTTCGACGTCGACAGCGGCCGCCGCCAGTTGCTGCGCTTCTTCGGTCTGCACGATCTGTCCGGCTTCGGCCTGGAAGACAAACCGCTGGCCACCGCGGCCGCGGCGGCGCTGCTGGGCTATGTGGAAGAAACCCAGAAGCAGCGGCTGCCGCATCTGACCTCGATCGCGATCGAATCCGGCGACGGCGCCATCGCCATGAACGCCGCCACCCGCCGCCATCTGGAACTGGACAGCCGCGTCGACGGCGACAGCCGCACCACCCTGCTCGGCGTGCTCGACAGCACGGTCACGCCGATGGGCGGGCGCTTGCTGCGGCGCTGGCTGCACCGGCCGCTGCGCGATCGCGGCGTACTGCGCCATCGCCATCAGGCCGTGGCCACGCTGATCGAAAGCCGCGCCGGCGAGGACGTGCGCGAACGCTTCCGCGCGCTAGGCGATTTGGAACGCATTCTGTCGCGCATCGCCCTGCGCAGCGCGCGTCCGCGCGATCTGTCGACGCTGCGCGACGGCCTGGGCTTGCTGCCCGACGTGCGCGGCATCCTCGCGCCGCTGGACGCGCCGCGTCTGGCCGAGCTGTGCGCCTCGCTCGGCGAACACGATGAGCACGCGCACCTGCTGGCCCAGGCCATCGTCCAGCAACCGCCGGTGCTGGCGCGCGACGGCGGCGTGTTCGCCACCGGTTACGACGCCGAGCTCGACGAACTGCGCACCCTGTCGACCAATGCCGATCAGTTCCTGGTCGACCTGGAAGCGCGCGAGCGCGCCAGCAGCGGCATCGCCACGCTCAAGGTCGGCTACAACCGCGTTCACGGCTATTACCTGGAAATCAGCAAGGCCCAGGCCGAAAAAGCGCCGACCCACTACACCCGCCGGCAGACCTTGAGCAACGCCGAGCGCTACATCACCGAGGAACTCAAGCAGTTCGAGGACAAGGTGCTGTCGGCGCGCGAACGCTCGCTCTCGCGCGAACGGCTGTTGTACGAGCAACTGCTGGACGCGCTCAACGAACGCCTGGAACCGCTCAAGCGCTGCGCCGCGGCGTTGTCGGAACTGGACGTGCTGTGTGGCTTCGCCGAGCGCGCCGCGTCGCTGGATTGGTCGCGCCCGGAACTGGCCGAATCGGCGGGGCTGCGGATCGAACGCGGCCGCCATCCGGTGGTCGAAGCGGTGCGCAACGACCCGTTCGAGCCCAACGACCTGATCCTGGACGAGGACAACGGCCGCCGCATGCTGGTCATCACCGGCCCGAACATGGGCGGTAAGTCGACCTACATGCGTCAGAACGCGTTGATCGTGCTGCTGGCGCACATCGGCAGTTTCGTGCCGGCCTCGCGCGCGGTGATCGGCCCGATCGACCGCATCCTCACCCGCATCGGCGCCGGCGACGACCTCGCCCGCGGCCAATCGACCTTCATGGTCGAGATGAGCGAAACCAGCTACATCCTGCACCACGCCACCGACCAGTCGCTGGTGCTGATGGACGAAATCGGCCGCGGCACCTCGACCTACGACGGCCTGGCCCTGGCCGAGGCCTGCGCGCGCCATCTGGCCCACAGCAACCGCGCCTACACCTTGTTCGCCACGCACTATTTCGAACTCACCGCGCTGGCCGAACCGGGCAACGGCATCGCCAACGTGCATCTGGACGCGGTCGAGCACGGCGAGCAACTGGTGTTCATGCACGCGGTCAAGGACGGCCCGGCCGACCGCAGCTTCGGCCTGCAGGTGGCGGCGTTGGCGGGGCTGCCCAAGTCGGTGGTCAAGCAAGCGCGCGGGCGGTTGATCGAACTGGAGCAGCAAGGGCGCGAGACGCCCAAGCCGTCGTTCGCCAAGGCCGCGCTGGATGCGCCGCAACAGTTCGGGCTGTTCGCCGCGCCGTCTTCGGCGGCGCTGGATGCGTTGGCGGAAGTCGATCCGGATGAGCTGACGCCGAAGCAGGCGTTGGAGGCTTTGTATCGGATCAAGGCCTTGGCTTGACGGATTGGTTTGGGTGCGCGGCAACCCACCTACCGTCGTTCCCGCGGAAGCGGGAACCCAGGGCTTTATAGCGACATGACTCTGAAGTCTCTGGATCCCCGCCTTCGCGGGGATGACAGCTTGGAGCGACCGGGGAAACCCACCCACCGTCGTTCCCGCGAAGGCGGGAACCCAGGGCTTTATCGCGACAAAACTCTGAAGTCTCTGGATCCCCGCCTTCGCGGGGATCACGACCGGGAGTCGGGCAACGGTCTCAAGTTTTATGGAACCCAGACGCTAAACTTGTGGGTGGAACGGACACCGGAGCGCCTGTGGAAGCCTTGTTATTCGTCGTCGGCCTGGTCGCGGGCCTGATTCTCGCTCGTTTGTATCGAACCGACGGCAAGGGACCGGTGGCGGCGGTGGAAGCGCCCAAGGCCGAGCTTGAACGGGCTCCGGAACCGCAGGTCGCTGATGGGGTAGAGGCGCCGATTGGTACGGCTTCGGAAACTGCACAGGATCAACTTTTTCGGTTGGTCCGAGAAATCGACGCCGTCGACGACCGCATCCAGCGCCCGCAGGACCTGCTGGCCCTGCCCGAGTTCCACCAGGGCGTCGACCTGGTCGCCAGCGATGCCTTCAACGGCGACGAATTGCTGCGCCAGCTCAGCGGCACCGGTTACGTCCTGCAATCGATGATCACCAAGGCGCTGCCGCGCCGCGACGACATCCTGGCCGAATCGGCGATCGAACACGCCGGCCAGTTCGGCGGTTATCCGCTGCATTTTCTGATCGAGTACCTGCGCACGCTCGACACCATCGAAGACCTGCCCAAGCTGATGCGCCACGCGCAGCCGTGGTGGTGGGATTTCGCCCCGGTGCGGCAACAGCTGCGCGACTACCTGCAGTGGGCCGGCGGATTCGGCTACGCGCCGGCCGCGCCGACGCTGGAGGAAATGGAAGAAAGCAACGCCGCGCAACTGCGCGAAACCCTCAAGCGCTTCGCCTCGCCGCTGCTGGAGCCGTTGCTGGAACAAGTCGAACGCGCCGCCAACGCCCGCCGCGAAGGCCGCGTGCTCGGCGCCTTCGGCCGGGTCAACGCCGCGCCCAAGCCGCAGTTGCGCATCGCTCACGAAGCGCAGACCCGCCAGCTCGAACGCCTGCACGAACTGTTCGGCGGCGACAACGCCGCCTCGGTGCTGGTGTCGGGCGAACACGGCGTCGGCAAGACCGTGTTGATCGATCTGTTCTGCGAGCGTCTGCAGGCCGAGGGCTGGCTGGTGTTCGAAGCCTCGGCCGCGGAGATCCTGTCCGGCCAGGTCTACATCGGCGAGCTGGAAGCGCGGGTGCGCGAAATGCTGTCGGTGCTCGACCGCAAGCGCGCGCTGTGGCGCGCGCCGGAGTTTTTCGATCTGCTCAACAAGGGCTCGCACAAGCACGATCCGCACGGCGTGCTCGACCTGCTGCTGCCGGCGATCGAACGCGGCCAGTTGCGGGTGATCGGCGAAATCACCCCGCGCCAGTTGGCGCAGTTGCTGGTCGCGCGGCCGGTGATCAAGCATCACTTCGAAATCCTCAACCTCGCGCCGCTGGAAGCCTCGGCGCTGGAACCGATCGCGGCCGAATGGGCGCGGGCCGAAGCCGAGCGCATCGGCCAGCCGGTCGCCGATGCGCGCGTGTTGGCCGAAGCCACGCATATGGCCGCGCAGTATTTCCCCGAACAACAAGAGCCCGGACGCCTGCTGCGCTTGCTCGGCGAAGCCCTGCAAGCCGCCTGCACCCAGGCGCCGCCGCGGTTGCCGCTGGACGCCGAACGTCTGCTGGCCACCATCGCCCAACGCAGCGGCCTGCCGCTGGACGTGATCGACGACCGCCAGAGCCTGGACCTGGAACGGCTGCGCGCGTTCTTCCGCCAACGCGTGATCGGCCAGGACGAAGCCGTCGACGCCCTGCTCGACCGCATCGCCCTGCTCAAGGCCGGGCTGACCGACAACGGCCGGCCGATCGGCGTGTTCCTGTTCGCCGGCCCCACCGGCACCGGCAAGACCGAACTGGCCAAGGCGCTGGGCGAGTTGTTGTTCGGCAGCGACGAACGCCTGCTGCGCCTGGACATGAGCGAGTTCCAGTCCGAAGACTCGGCCTGGCGCCTGACCGCCGACGAAGGCGGCAGCGGCGGCGTGCGTTCGCTGACCTCGCGCATCCGCGAGCAGCCGTTCTCGGTGGTGCTGCTGGACGAATTCGAGAAAGCCCATCCCAAGGTCTGGGACTTGTTCCTGCAGGTCTTCGACGATGCGCGCCTGAGCGACCGCAGCGGCCACACCGCCGATTTCCGCCACAGCATCATCATCCTCACCAGCAACGTCGGCTCGACCATTTCGCGCAGCGCCGGCCCGGGCTTCACCTCGGTGCGCGGCGGTTATTCGCGCGACGCGGTGGAGAAGGCGTTGTTCGAAACCTTCCGCCGCGAGTTCATCAACCGCCTCGACCGGGTGGTGCTGTTCAACCCGCTCGACCGCAGCCTGATGCGCGAAATCCTGCACAAGGAACTGGGCCGGGTGCTGACCCGGCGCGGCTTGCGCAATCGCGATTGGTCGGTGGAATGGGAGCCGTCGGCGATCGAGTTCCTGCTCGACCGCGGCTTCACCCCCGATCTGGGCGCGCGGCCGCTGCGGCGCGCGATCGAACATTATCTGCTGGCGCCGCTGGCGCGCAGCATCGTCGAACACCGCGCACCGCAGGGCGATCAGTTCCTGTTCGTGCGCAGCGCCGGCGACAAGCTCGAAGTCGAATTCATCGATCCGGAACGCTCGCTGGCGCCGCCGCCGGCGGCCGACGCCGAGCCCGAACACGCGCGCGACGGCGACGACCTGCGCGATCTGGTGTACGCGCCGACCACCGACAGCGACGCGGTCGCGCGCCTGGACGCGCGCCTGGCCCGGTTGGAGGACAAGGTGCTCGGCGCGCATTGGCGCGGCGAGCGCGAGGCCGACTACGCGCGCATGGCCGCCTCCGAATTCTGGAATTCGCCCGAACGCCACGGCGTGCTCGACCGGATCGAACGCCGCGACCGGATCGAAAGCGCGCTCGACACCGCCACCCGCATGCACCAGCGCCTCAGCCGCGACGGCGGCAACGCCAGCTTCGCCCAGTCGCTGACCCAGTTGCTGTTTCTGCTGGGGCTGGCGGTGGATGCGCTGCGCGCGCAGCGGCCGCAGGACGCGCTGGTGGAAATCGACATCAGCGAATCGGCGCAGCAACGCCACGGCGACGACCTGCGCCAATGGTGGCAACGGGTGCTGGCCATGTACCAAGGCTGGGCCCAGCGCCGCAACATGCGCGTGCAAGTGCTGCGCGAGGATCGCGAGCGCTGCAGCGCGTGGCTGGCGGTCAGCGGTTTCGGCGCGTTCGATCTGTTGGAGAACGAATCGGGCCTGCACGTTTACGAGGACAAGGTCGACGAGATCACCCAGCGCTTGTCGGTGCTGGTGCAGGTCGCGCCGGACCTGCCCGGGCGCAGCCGTCAGTCGCAAGGAGTACCCGACAGCGAACGCCGCATCTGCCGCCGCTACCGTCAGGCGCCCTCGCCGCTGGTGCGCGACGGCGTGCGCGGTTGGCGCAGCGGGCGCCTGGATCGGGTGCTGGGCGGCGAGTTCGATGTGATGCGCGAAGGTTGAGGCGCGGCGCGAGGGGCGCTCGCGCCGCCGCACTCGCGTCGCACTCGCGTCGTAGTTGAGTT
>NZ_JBAMDI010000149.1:0-24893 GCF_036961695.1 Pseudomonas sp. CGJS7
AATTGCTGCCCCAACTGCTCCAGCTCCCCGCTCGAGGCTGCCGTCTGCTCACTGGCCGCACTGGTCTGATCCGAAACATCCCGCACATTGATCACACTTCGGTTGATCTGCTCGGCCACCACGCTCTGTTCCTCACTGGCGGTGGCGATCTGCTGGTTCATGCCCTGAATGCTCGATACCGTGTCGGTGATCTGGCTCAATGCGTGCCCGGCCCTGCGGCTCAGCTCCACGCTTTGTTCGGTCAGGCTCTTGCTGCTGTCCAGCAAGCGGGTCACTTCGTCGGTACCGTTGTGCAGGCTGTCGATCAGTTGGCCGATCTCCTCGGTCGCCGTCGACGTGCGCTGGGCCAGGCCACGCACCTCATCGGCCACCACGGCAAAGCCGCGCCCGGCTTCACCGGCCCGTGCCGCTTCGATCGCTGCGTTCAGCGCCAGCAGGTTGGTCTGTTCGGACACCGACTTGATCACATCGAGGATGCTGCCAATCCGCTGGCTCTCGCCTGCCAGGTGCTGCATGGCCGCCAGACAATGGTCCATCTGTCCGGCCAGTTGTTCGATACGGCCGATGGCTTCGGCGACTACCTGGTCACCCACCTGTGCCTGCTGGTCAGCGTTGGTCGCGGCCAGGGAGGCTTGCTCGGCGTTCTGTGCCACTTCCTGTACGGTGGCGCTCATCTGGTTCATGGCAGTGGCCACCTGGTCGGTTTCCTCGCGCTGCTGATTGATGCGCAGCTTGGTGTCTTCGCTACTGGCCGCCAACTGCGTGGCGGCCTGTGACAGCTGGCCGACACCCTGATCAATGCCGCCGATCAGCTCGCGCAGGCTCAAGGTCATCTCGCGCATGCTGGTTTGCAGCTGGCCCATTTCGTCGCGACGTTGCACGGTGTCGACCTGGCTCAGGTCCCCTTTGGCGATGCGGGCGGCCACAGCCAGCGTCTGGCGCAACGGCTGGGTGATCTGCAAGGTGATCAGCCAAGCCGCCAGAGCCCCTACCACCATTGCCAGTAGCGCCACACTGGTCAGCAGCGACCGGGCGGCCAGGGCCTCACTGTCGCGTTGTTCGACCTTGCGTTTGCCCAGTTCGAGGCTCACTGTTCGCAGCTCATTGCCCATGTTTTCCATGTTGTTCTGCAACTGCTCGACACGTACGGCGGCGCGGCGATACTGATCCAGGCTGGTGCGGTACTTGCTCAGCTCGACACCCGGTTGCTCACTGATGGCGCGTGGCAAGCCCAACGGCGCAAGGCCTTCAAGCAGTTGCGCAAGGCTACTGTCGGCGGCGTCGAGGGCGTTATCACCGACTTTGGCAAAATCCTCGACCGGGACGAAGGTGTAGGCTGGAACCAGGCTTTGCTGGTTGGCACCTTCGACATGCCGGCTGAGGGTGTCCATCAGGCCCAGCACACCACTTTGCTGACTGTCGTCAGGCATTTTCAGCAAGGCCTGGGTCTGCAGTTGGTCAATCGCCTCGCTGAGTGCATGCTCCTGCGACTGCAGGGCTTCGCGCAGGGCTACACGGCTGGCGACGCTGCGCTGCAGTTCGCTGAAGTTGTCGCGCAGGCTCTGCAACAATGCCATTTTTTCTGTCAGCAACTGCCGTGACTCATCGACGTTGCTGCGTTGTTGCAGGGTAGTGAGCATGCTGTTGAGCTGGTCGAGGATATTGCTGATGCGCGCTCTGCTGGCATCGTCGTTGAGCACGCGGTAGGTGATGCGTTCCGCGCGCAGGTCTTTTGTCAGATCGTTGATCAGGCCTATTTCGCTGAGTTGCTGTGAGCGCACGATGGCACCATCCAGGGCACGCCAGCCGCTGATGGTGGTGGCCAGGGTGAGCAGCAGGACCACGGCAAAGCCGAGGGCCAGCTTGGCGGCGACACTGATGTTGCCGAGCTTGCGGTTGAGGGAGCCAAGCATGGGGAATCTCCGAGCGAGTGAGAGAAAGGATGCAGGCGCATGGCTGGCATCACATCTCTGCCCATCGGCAGCGGAGCTGTAGGACTTGACCTGATAATCAGGTAGGAAAGTTCGCCGCGAACAGTAGGATACATATCCTCCTGTGCCGTCCTCTTCGCGGGTGAACCCGCTCCTACAGCGGCCTGTGCATGTGTGTAGGAGCGGGTTTACCCGCGAATACGGTGGTGCCGGCAACGGTGAACGGCGGGTGGAGATTGGCCAGCCGGCTTGGCCCATTAGCGGGTTTACCCGCGAAGAGGCCCGACCGGGCGACCGCTAGTTCAGATCACAGCCTGAACCGCCCAACCAACCCTTGCAAATGGGTACCCAACCGCGCCAGTTCTACGCTGGAGCTGGCCGTCTCCTCACTGGCCGCCGAGGTCTGGTCGGAAATATCACGCACATTCATCACGCTGCGGTTGATTTCTTCGGCCACCGCCGTCTGCTCCTCGGCCGCCGTGGCAATCTGCTGGTTCATCGCCTGGATCGACGACACCGTGCGGGTGATGGTTTCCAGCGAGCTGCCGGCGCGGCGGGTCAGCTCGACGCTGCTGTCGGTCAGTTGGCGGCTGTTGTCCATCACGCTGGCCACCCGTTGGGTGCCGCTTTGCAGGCCGGCAATCAACTCTTCGATCTCTTCGGTCGACTGCTGTGTGCGCTGGGCCAAGCTGCGCACTTCGTCGGCAACCACGGCAAAGCCACGCCCGGCCTCACCGGCGCGGGCGGCTTCGATTGCTGCGTTGAGGGCCAGCAGGTTGGTTTGCTGGGCCACCGATTTGATTACGTCGAGTACGCTGCCGATCTTGTCGCTTTCGGTCTTGAGCAGGTTCATCGCTTCGCTGGAGTTGACCACTTCGCTGGCCAGGCGCTCGATCTGTGCCACTGCCTCGCCCACCACGCGATCGCCCTCGCGGGCCTGCTGGTCGGCCATCAAGGCGGCTTCCGAAGCCTGTTCGGCATTGCGTGCCACTTCGTGCACGGTGGCAGTCATCTGGTTCATCGCAGTCGCCACCTGGTCGGTTTCGACCTTCTGGTTGTTGACCCCGGCGCTGGTCTGTTCTGTCACCGCCGACAGCTCCTCGGCAGCGCTGGCGATCTGCGTGACGCCGTCGCCAATGCCGCCTATCAGTTCACGCAAACCTTGGGTCATGCGATGCATGCTGGCCTGCAATTGGCCCAGTTCGTCGCGGCGTTGCACCTGCAGGCTCTGGGTCAGGTCTCCGCTGGCCACACGCTCTGCGGCGCGCAGTGTTTGGCGCAGCGGGATGATGATTTGCCGGGTAATGGCCCAGGCGGCCAGCAGGCCAAGGGCCAGTGCCAGCACGGTGGCAACCGTGAGCAGTGTTTTGGCCTGCGCGGCAGCGGCATCGCGCACCTCGGTTTGCGAAGCGGTCATCATCTGGCTGGCCTGCAGCAGTACCGTGCCTTGTTCAACCATGCGTTGCAGCGCTTGCTCGCTGGCGAGCTGGGCATTGCCGAACTGGGTCACCGCATCGCGGTAGCCGCCCATGGCCGTGGCGGCATCATCCAGGCTGGCAGCATGTTCGGCTGGCACTTTGGCCGGCAGGGCGCGTAGTTCGGCCAAGGCCTGGTCGATGGCCTTCAGTGCCGTTTGCTGGTAATCGGCATTGCCGCTGTAGGTGTAGCCACGCACCTGGAAACGCGCTTGTTGCAGCAGGGCGCTGACGTCCACCGCGTGCTGGTACTGATTGATGTCAGCGCCTTGCAGCAGGCTACGCTGTACGCGGCCTATCAAATCCACGGCCTTATCGGCGCTGCTACCCAGTACATCACGGCTGGCTTCGCGGCGTTGGTCGGCCTGCTTCAGCTCGTTGAATGCCTGCTGGTAGATGCGCACTGCCTCGCGTTGCTGTTCGAGGCGTTGGCGATCGGCGGGTTGTTCGATCTGGCCAAGCATCAGCTGCACCTGGCGGTCGAGGTTGCTCAGGGCTTTTTCCAGTTCTGCCAGCGAAGCGTCGTCGCGGCGGCGATCGTACTGCTGGCGGGCGATGCGCAATTCCTGGGTGTATTGCTGGATGACCGAGATGTTTCCCAGTTTGTCGCCACGGTCGATGATGCTGTCCATGCCGTGCCAGCCGGTCAGGGTAATCGCCAAGGTCAACAGAAGCACCAGGCCGAAACCCAGCCCCAGTTTGCGATTGACGCTCACATTGCCCAGCGATTGGGCTAACCATTGATACATGTTCGACTCCCCGGCGGCTTGGCAGCACAAATAATTGTATTGTTGCCAAGGCCATCGGCCCGGGAGGGGGAAACTTGATGGGCGAAGAAGGGGTGTTTGTGTCAGAAAATACGCGAAAGGAGCGCGGTGACGGCGGTCTCCACCCGCAAGATGCGATCACCCAGCTGTACCGGCGCCAGGCCTGCCTTGCCCAGCAGGTCGACCTCGTAGGGGATCCAGCCACCCTCAGGGCCGATGGCCAGGGTAACGGCTTGTTCTACGGCGCGCGGACAGGCTGGGTAAGGGCCGGGGTGGCCGACCAGGCCTAGGGTGCCGGCGGCGATGGTGGGCAGGCGGTCTTCGACAAAAGGCTTGAAGCGCTTTTCGATGATCACCTCGGGCAGCACGGTGTCACGCGCCTGTTCCAGGCCCAGGATCAGGTTCTCGCGAATGGTGTCGGGCTGCAGAAAGGGCGTTTGCCAGAAGCTTTTCTCGACCTTGTAGCTGTTCAGCAGGATCAGCCGCGGCACGCCCAGCGTGGCCGCGGTCTGGAACAGCCGTCGCAGCATTTTGGGGCGAGGCACCGCCAGCACCAGGGTCAGCGGCAGCTTGGCCGGTGGCTGCTGGTCGAAGGCCACTTCAAGTTCGGCTTCGTGCTTTTCCAGGCGCAGCACCGTGGCCTTGCCCATCAGGCCGTTGATACGGCCCACGCGCAGGTTGTCGCCCACTGCCACGCGGTGGATTTCCTGCATATGGGTGAAGCGCCGATCAGCAAGAACGACGCGGTTGGCCGAGACGAAGTCGGCCTCTTCAAGAAGCAACAGGTTCACGGTTGGGTCGCTGGTGGCTGGTCGTTATGGTCGTCGGCGGTTTCGTCGTGGGCGCTGCGCTTGCGGATCAGGCTGCCGCACAGCACGCCGATCTCGAACAGCAGCCACATGGGCACGGCCAGCAGGGTCTGGGAGAAGATGTCCGGTGGGGTGAGGACCATGCCGACCACGAAGCAGCCGATGATCACATACGGGCGGACTTTCTTCAGATACTTCACGTCGACCACGCCGATCCACACCAGCAGCACCACCGCCACTGGGATTTCGAAGGCCACGCCAAAGGCGAAGAACAGCGTCATCACGAAGTCGAGGTAGCTTGCGATGTCGGTCATCATCGAAACGCCTTCTGGCGTGGCGCTGGCGAAGAAACCGAAGATCAGCGGGAATACCAGGAAATAGGCGAATGCCATGCCGGCATAGAACAGGAAGATGCTCGACACCAACAGTGGAATGGCGATGCGCTTTTCATGGCGGTACAGCCCTGGCGCGATAAAACCCCAGATCTGCTGAAGGATGAACGGGATGGCCAGGAACAGCGAGACGATCATGGTCAGCTTGAACGGCGTGAGGAACGGCGAGGCCACATCGGTGGCGATCATCGTTGCATTGGCCGGCAAGTGCTCGCGCAGTGGCGCGGAAACCAGTGTGTAGATCTGCTGGGCGAAGGAGAACAGCCCGGCAAAGATCAGGAAAATGACGGCAACGCAGCGCAGCAGGCGGGTGCGCAGTTCGGTCAGGTGCGAAACCAGCGGCATTGGCTGGTCGTGTTCCGGATTCTCGCTCATGGGGCTCGCGGCGGTTGAGGCGGTTGAGGCGGTTCAGACGGTGCGGCCGGGGCAGCGGGTGCTTCGACCGGCCTGGCTTCGAGCCCGGCAGGTGGCTGCACGCTGGCCGTGGTGACCGTCGGCTGCGCGGGTGGGGTCATTGGGTTGAGGATACGCTTGGCTTCCTCTTCCATCTGCAGGATGTGCTCGTTATGCAGTTGGCGGCGGATGTCGTCGGCGCCTATTTCGCGCTCCACTTCCATCTTGATGCTGTTGAAGCTGCGTTTGAGCCGGCCGATCCACAGCCCTGCCGTGCGCGCGGCACCCGGCAGGCGCTCGGGGCCGAGCACCAGCAGGGCGACCAGGCCGACGAGCAGCAGCTCGCTGAAACTCATGCCGAACATGGGTCAGTCTTTCCGCTGCGGCTCTTGGACCGGGTGGGCCTGGCCTTCGATGGTGTGGCCTTGCTGCGGCTGCGCGGTGTTTTGCACCGGTGGCACAGGCTGCGCAGGCGGCGGAGTCTGATCGGCCGGCTTGGTCTCTTCTTCGTTCATGGCCTTGCGGAAGCCCTTGATCGACTCGCCCAGGTCGCTGCCGAAGTTCTTCAGCTTCTTGGTGCCGAACACCAGGACCACGACGACCAGCAGGACGATCCAGTGTTTCCAGTCAAAGATACCCATTTCGTACTCCTGAAAATTGTGTGTACAGCATATCGATGTGGCAACCCGGCGCCTGTGGGAGCGGGCGTCCCCGATAAAACATCAGGCAGATGGCTGGCGAGCGGCCTTTTCATCATGCCCGGAAAGCCCGAAGCGGCGTTCCAGTTCATCCAGCACGGCTTGCGGATGCTGGCCCAGCGCGCTGAGCATCACCAGGCTATGAAACCACAGGTCGGCGGTTTCGTAGATGACATCGCTGTAATCCTTGCTGATCTGGGCATCCTTGGCCGCAATGATCGTTTCGACCGACTCTTCGCCGAGCTTTTCAAGGATCTTGTTCAGGCCCTTGTGGTACAGGCTGGCCACGTAGGAGCTGTCAGGCGCCGCTTGCTTGCGTTCTTCAAGCACTTCGGCCAGGCGGTTGAGGGTGTCGCTCATGTCAGTGTCCTGCGCTGTAGATGGCATCCGGGTCCTTCAGGACCGGGTCGACGATTTTCCACTGGCCGTCTTCAAAGACGCGGTAGAAGCAGCTTTCACGACCGGTATGGCAGGCGATATGGCCCAGTTGCTCGACCATCAGGATGATCACGTCGGCGTCACAGTCCAGGCGCAACTCATGCAGTTTTTGCACATGCCCGGACTCCTCGCCTTTACGCCACAGCTTGCCACGCGAACGCGACCAGTAGATGGCACGCTGCTCGGCGGCGGTCAGGGCCAGCGATTCACGGTTCATCCAGGCCATCATCAGCACGCGTCCGGTCTTGTGGTCCTGGGCGATCGCCGGTACCAGGCCATCGCTGTTCCACTTGATCTCGTCTAGCCAGTCTTTCATCGTCGACTCCAAAGCGGGCCCGCTCCTGTGCCGGGCCCTTTGCGCTAGTGTGCCAGCCACAGGCGCGGCTGGCTATTGGCGCACGATCAGGTAAAGGCCCGCAGCCAGCATCAACCAGGCTGGCCAGGCGGCCGGGGCGGCCAGGCTGGCGGTTTCGGCAGCGCCTGCGGCCAAGACTGCGCCACCGCCAAGCAGGCCGGCACCCAGCAGGCGCAGCGCCCAGCGGTCGCCCTGGCGGCGCCGTTCCGGCAATTGTGGATCGTGCAGGTGAGGCTGCGACAGGCGTTCGAGCAGGTCGCGGGTCATGCCGGCCAGGTGCGGCAGTTGCTCTACCTGGCTGTGCAGGTTGCCGAACACGGCCTTGGGGCTATAGCGGTCGCGCATCCAGCGTTCGAGGTACGGCTTGGCGGTGCTCCACAGGTCCAGCTCGGGGTACAGCTGACGGCCCAGGCCTTCGATGTTGAGCAGGGTTTTCTGCAGCAATACCAGCTGTGGCTGCACTTCCATGTTGAAGCGCCGTGCAGTCTGGAACAGGCGCATCAGCACCTGGCCGAAGGAAATATCTTTTAACGGTTTCTCGAAGATCGGCTCGCACACGGTGCGAATCGCTGCTTCGAACTCGTTGACCTTGGTGTTTGCCGGCACCCAGCCCGAGTCGATGTGCAACTGGGCGACGCGGCGGTAGTCACGCTTGAAGAACGCAAACAGGTTGCGCGCCAGGTAGTCCTGGTCCTCGGCGGTGAGGCTGCCGACGATGCCGCAGTCGATGGCAATGTACTGCGGGCTCCACGGTTTGACCGTGCTGACGAAGATGTTGCCGGGGTGCATGTCGGCATGGAAGAAGCTGTCGCGGAACACCTGGGTGAAGAACACTTCCACGCCGCGCTCGGCCAGCAGCTTCATGTCGGTGCGCTGGTCGGCCAAGGTGGCCATGTCGGTCACCGGTACGCCGTAGATGCGCTCCATCACCAGCACCTTGGGGCGGCACAGGTCCCAGTACACCTGGGGCACGTACATCAGCTCGGAGTCTTCGAAGTTGCGCCGCAGCTGGCTGGCGTTGGCAGCCTCGCGCAGCAGGTCGAGCTCGTCGTAGATGGTTTTTTCGTAGTCGCCGACGATTTCCACCGGGTGCAGGCGACGGGCATCCGCCGAGGCGCGTTCGGCGGCCTTGGCGATCAGGAACAGCCAGGCCAGGTCCTGGGCGATGACCGGCTTCAGGCCCGGGCGCACCACCTTGACCACCACCTCTTCGCCGGTTTTCAGGCGTGCGGCGTGCACCTGGGCCACCGAGGCCGAGGCCAGAGGCTCGACGTCGAAGCGGTTGAACACCTCGCCGACCTTCGCACCGAGCTGTTCCTCGATCAAGGCCACGGCTTGTTTCGGGTCGAACGGTGGCACACGGTCCTGCAACAGCATCAGCTCGTCGGCGATGTCGGGGGGCAGCAGGTCGCGGCGGGTGGACAGCAACTGGCCGAACTTGATGAAGATCGGCCCCAGGTCTTGCAGTGCCAGGCGCAGGCGCGCGCCACGGCTGAGTTCGGTGGGCTTGCGTGGCAGCCAGCGCCACGGCATCAACAGGCGCAGGCTGGCCAGCCACCAGGGCAGCAAGGGCTGGTCGAACAGCAGGTCATCGAGGCGGTAGCGGATCACCACACGTTGGATGCGAAAAAGACGTCGGACGGCGAGCAGCTTCATGCGTTATCGCTGGTATCAAGGGATCGGGAGAGGCGCCTGAGGCGCGCTTCGAGGCGTTCTGTATCAAGCTTCAAGGCATCGAGCTCGCTGAAGGCGGCTTCGGCCTCGCGCTTGCCGACCAGGGTACGGGATTCTTCGGCCAGGTATTCGGACAGGTTCTGGCTGAACCGTGCCAGGCCTTGGCGAGTCCAGCGAGCGCGCAGGCGGATATGGCCGGCCAGCATTGCCGTGGCGACCGGGCCAAGCCAGCGTTGCAGCTCGTGCTCCCAGTCCAGCTCCAGGTCCTGCAGCACACCGAACAGGTCGAGCAGTACGGCGCTGTCGCCGTGCAGTTCGACCTGCGGGCTGTGCAGCACGGCGGTCTTGTCCTTGGCCAGGGCCAGTTGCGCCAGGCTACCGGCGGGGGCGCGCAGGCTGCAATCGACCTCACCCTGCCAATGGGCGGCGAGCATCAGGCCCTCCTCATCGGGCAGGATGAACACCTGCAGGGCCGGTTGGCGGCAGTCGATCTCGATGACCTTGCCTTCCAGCGCGGCCAGCCGCGGCAGGGCCGTGCTGTCCAGGCGCAGGACGCGGTTCAGGCCATGTTCGACGCTGGCGAGCAGCCCGGCCAGCAACATCAGGGCTTGATCCCCCGGTGCACGGCAACGATGCCGCTGGTCATGTTGTGGTAGGTGACGCGGTCGAAACCGGCCTCGACCATCATGCTCTTCAGGGTTTCCTGGTCCGGGTGCATGCGGATCGACTCGGCGAGGTAACGGTAGCTCTCGGCGTCATTGGTGATCAGCTTGCCAGCCAGCGGCATGAAGGCGAACGAGTAGGCGTCGTAGGCCTTGGACATCAGCTTGTTGGTCGGCTTGGAGAACTCCAGGATCAACAGGCGGCCACCGGGCTTGAGCACGCGCAGCATCGAACGGATGGCGGCGTCCTTGTGGGTGACGTTGCGCAGGCCGAAAGCGATGGTCACGCAGTCGAAGTGGTTGTCCGGGAACGGCAGCTTTTCAGCGTCGGCCTGGACGAACTCGATGTTGCCGGCCACGCCACGGTCAAGCAGGCGGTCACGGCCAACCTTGAGCATCGAATCGTTGATGTCGGCCAGCACCACCTGCCCGGTCGGCCCGACAAGACGCGAGAACTTGGCCGCCAGGTCACCGGTACCGCCGGCGATGTCCAGCACGCGGTTGCCGCTGCGCACGCCCGACAGCTCGATGGTAAAGCGCTTCCACAGGCGGTGCATGCCGCCGGAAAGCACGTCGTTCATCAGGTCGTACTTGGCTGCTACCGAGTGGAACACTTCGGCGACTTTTTTCGCCTTCTGGCTTTCAGGCACGTCCTGGTAGCCGAAATGGGTGGTGGGTTCGGCGTGGTCGCCTTTGCGCTGGTCGTTCATATCGCTTCACCGGAAAAAATTACCGCCATTCTAGGGCGAACGGGCGGATTTGTCTTGGCGGGGTGTGCCAGTGGGCAGGGGCGGGCATAATGCGCATTATGTCTACATCTTCAGGAACGCCCGCATGACCCAGATCAGCGTCGAACGCAAACACTCCCTCGGCCGTGATGCCGCCCGCGCCAAGGCCGAAGCGCTGGTCGACAAGCTCAGCCGTGAGTACGACCTCAAGGCCACCTGGAACGGTGACCGCGTGGACGTTGCGCGCAGTGGCGCCAATGGCAGTGTGCACATTGGCGACGACAGCATCCGTGTCGAATTGAAGCTGGGCATGATGCTGTCGATGATGAGCGGCACCATCAAGGGTGAGATCGAGCGGGCGCTGGACAAGGCCCTGGCCTGAGCCAGAGCCGCTCTCAGATTACTGCGGCGCGTCCGCCGGAAAGGGAATGATGCCAATCACCTGCTCCAGGCGCAGATCGCCGCGGTAGATCGCGATGCGCTCGTGTGCGTCTGCGGCCTGCTCGAGCATGGCCTTTCGGCCCCTTACGCCTGCATCCCAGAATTTGAGGTGGCCCTTGACGAAGTCATGCCCCCTCGCTTCGAGGCTGGGGTAGTGAAAATGCGCCTCCCACAGTACCCGCTGTGGCGCTTGCACATTGCGAATCTCGTAGACGTCGAGGTAATCATTGGCGTGACGTAGCTGCCGGCGAATCACGGTCTGCCTGATCCGAATCCGCTTCTGCTCAGCCAGGAAGCGAAGGGCCTTGCCGTCGGGATGGCGGGTGTTCAGATACGCGTCGGTGAGCAGCCGAAGCCTTTCGTGATGGACGCGGTCTACCGCTGCCCGAAGGAGATCGACCAGGCTGGAGTCCAGTGGATTGTTCAGCTCGGTCAGTTGTTGCTGCACTTCGCGCATGTCACCTGCCGGCCATTCCAGAAAGTCGGCCAGGCTGTTGGGCTCATCGGCATAGTGCGCGGCGAAGGCAATTTTCCCATCCACCTCTGCCAGCAGGCGGCTTGCGCGCTGGCGCAGCTGTGCCCGGTCGTGCTGGGCCGGCCGCGCTTGCTCAGGTACGGCATGCCACACCCCGTCGCGTTGCGCGAAACTGCCTGCAGGCTCCTGGTTGAATGCACTGCGCTGGATGGCCCGATTGCCCATTTGGTCGATTTCCACCAGCAGCGGTCGACCTCGGTCAACACGGATGACCCGGCGCCTGATCGTTGCGGGGCGATGGTAGGGCGCTGGCGAGGGGGGACTGATGCCGCTGTCGAGGTTGGTCAGGGTCGCGCTCAGTTGCTGCTCCGTGATCTGGGTAATGCTGGACAGTTCGCGTATGTATTCGTCCAGCACGTCAGCGACCAGCGCAGGCGAGTCCAGTGTCCTCATGTATTGGGCGCGATCCAGCACAGTACGGTATTTCTGAAGGATATCCTCAAGCAGTTCGGCTTTGACCTGGGCCGTCTCTTCGGTGGCTGCCAGCCCGTCGTGGCTCCAAACCGTACGGCTGAATTCGATGCCGCTGAGCGGCGCGCGCATCGCAAGCAAATGCTCGGCCGTGTCCGCAGAGAGCCGGGTCTTGTCCACGGCGAGGTAGGCCAGGTCACTGAGCAGCTGGGCCCGAATGACCAGTGTCGAATACGTCCTGCGTCGAATGGTCTGGGCGAGTTTCGTGGCTTTATTGGGAAAATCGATCTTGGGGTCCTGCAGTGCTTCCGCGAGGGTCCGGTCCAGCCGCTGGCTGACGACAAGCAGGCGGCGGCTGGCCTGGCTAGAATTGCGTACCCGTTCGCGATAATCGAGGTATTGCTGTATCTGCTCGGCAGTCTCTGGAACGCGGGGCAGCCCGATGGACTGTGCGCTCAGTGCCTGGTGGTCGACCTGCTCCAGCAAGCGGCGGCACAACAGCATGTCGTTTTCGATGGCTGCACCGTACCAATTGCCGTATCGGCGTCGGTTCGGGGCTCGGGTGTCGAATTTGCTGAACCGTGGTTCGGCCATCTCCTTGAATACTTCGATATTCCCGTGCAGCAGCGTGCTCTGCCGTTCCAGGTACAGCGCGGATGCCCTGATTTCCGGTAAGTGGCGTAGGCGCTGGGCTTTGAGTGCCTGCACCTGAAGCTGCAAGGCTGGCGGCGGTGTAGCGCGCTCATGTGCAGGTAATGCATCGATAGCCAGGCTGTATTCCAGCGCGAGGTCGTCATAAGCCTGCAGTTGTACTTGGCTGCGCTCCATCAGTGGTGCCATCTGATTCAGCGCTTGTTGGTTAGCCGTGGCGGTTGCGCTCAACGTGTCGAACCGCTGGCGGTTTTCCGCGTTGATGGATTGCCTGTTCCTTGGCATGCCGCCAAAGAGGGTCAGATTCAAAGTCCATTGGCCATGCCAGCGCGTCAACCAGGGGCCTTTCTGGCGTTCACGACCCACGATATGGTAGCCGTCCGGGGCGCCATTCCATTGGGACACCCATTCGCTGCTGCTCGGCTCTGGGCCGATGATCTGCATGCCGTTCCAGGTCTCGATGACCTCATAGACGTCATCGCCCAGCTTGACGTAGTAACGGCCGGCGATATTGAACAACCCACGCAAACGGCCCTTTGTCAGTGGCGCGTGCCCTTCCAGCGACTGCGAGGCTTGCAACTGGGCCATTGCCTGGCGTTCCTGTACCGACAGGTTGCTCAGGCGCTGCTCGTCATGCCAGCTTTCTACACGAACGCGCGTGGGCTGCGGCGCCTCGACGGGGGCCTGCCACGGTTTCTCCTGTGGCTGCTCGAGCGCTGGGGGCGGGGATTCTTCCTTCGGCGCAGGGCCTGAAAAACGCAACGTAGTGGCCGCTTCGCTGTTGGCAGGTGGCGTTGCGGGGCGATGCGCAAGGAGCAAGGCCAGGTTGGTGAGAAGGTCTATGGCGGCGACGATCTTATCGTCACCGCTGCGCTTGATCAGCGCCTCCACGTCTTCCTTGGCCGCCGACAGCGCCACGACCAGCCATAGCAGGGTGGTCATCGGGCCATGCCAAAGCTGGGTGACGGTATTGAAGATCGCCCAGGCAGCCTCCTTCACCAAAGCCCGCACTTCCTGGGCATTTGAGACGCTGTTGCTGGCTGAGGCCAATAACATGGTGTCGATGCGGGCGTTGAACAGGTGGGTGTCCAGATCATCCGTCCAGGCTTGGAACGAGGCCTGAACCGGGCGTCTTAGGCGTTGCAAGAGACCGTCCAGCAGCTCGACCGGCACATTGAGCAGGTGCGTCAGTTTGGTAATGTTCGGGTGCAGGTGCGGGTGCTTGAAGCCGTCGTTCTGGTAAATCGGACGCGCGGCATCGTCGAGCCAGGCCAATACGCTCTCTTGCAGTTCGCCCCTGCTGCGGATTGCGTCCATCAGCAGTTCGAGGGTCGGAAATTCCTGCAACGTTCTGTCGGCATAGAAGGGGCGGTACAAGACCCAGCTGCCGCTTGCCGGTATTTCGATGATGAACATCCCGTGCACCACATCGCTTGCCGAAGCGCCAGGCGCGCAAAGGAACGCCAGGGGGGCGACGCGCAGAAGGTCCGCGCGATTGTCCATGCCCTGGCAGAAGCTGAGCATTGCCTGGCTTGCCGTTTCGCCAAGCTGTCGCTCGATCTTGGCCTTCAGGGTGCTGAACCGAAGGGCGTAACGCCACTCCCTGGCATGTTGCCTGATTCGTTCGGACCTGCGCGGTTCGGTTCTGACTTGATCTTGCAGGTAAGTGGGGTAGTGACCGCCGATATCGACCTGATGAATCAGCGCCCTGATCTGCTCGATGCTTAGCCAGTCCTTCACGGGCGAGCCATCCTCGAAACTGATACCGGTCATCACCTCGCCAGCCTCAAGGCGCAGCCGGGAGATCGCCAGGTCGGTCAGGGGCTCCGTGCGCAAGAACAGTGACTGCCCTTGTGTGCCGGTGCCGATGATGGCCTGGGAAATGCGGATGTGCACCTTGTTCGGGTCTAGTACCGCCTTGTCTGGGTAGCGGGTCTGCAGGGTCTCACGCAAGCGGCGAGCGGCGTAATCACGGATATCCTCGACATCGCCCAGCGATGTGCAGCCCTTCGACCGACCTTGGTTCGCCGCCAGATCGAGCAGTGCAGTGTGATAGGCGTAGCGGTCCTCAGCGCTGGCATTGAGCAGCCATCGCGGTGGGCTGACAGCGGGTGCAGTTCGTTCCTGCGAAGGCAGGTCGAAGAAGTAAGCTGACGGGTCGCTCACCTGGCGCAGTTGTCGCTCCAGCTCGTCGACGGTTGCCACGCCACCAATACGCAGGCGCCCGATGTCGTCAAGGATATCGTTCAGCAGCTGCCTGGCCTGGAAGGCGAAAGGGCGTCCGATCACCGGTGTGTGCGCCCAGGACAACGCTTTGAAGCGATAGCGTTGCGCTAGCTGCCGTTGCAGCGCGGTGGCAAAGCTGGGCAGGTCGACATGACGGTGAACCGAACCGCAGGGCTTGCATTGCAGAACCAGGTTGCGGTTGCCACTTGTGGTGATGAGCAATAGATCCGGTAGGGTAACGGTGTGTGCCCCGCCATCCGTTTCGAGCGTGACTTGTATCGCCTCGACAGCCAGGCTCTCGAATACCCCGTCGAGCAGTGCGTACATTGCAGCTTTTTCATCATCTGCCAGGCCTTGGCCAGGGAGGTTCTCGAGCAATGCGGCCTTGATGGTGTGTTCCAGCCAGAGCATGCGCGAGACTTGGCTGTCTTCGTCGAGCCCGTTCCAGAAGCCGATCTGGGCTTGCTGGAAGGCGGGTATCAACGCACCAAGCACTGTATCGAAGTCATCGTTGAGCTTCGTCAGGTCAGGGATGATTTCGGGTTGGCGGAGGTTGTCCGGGCCTTGCTGCTGAATTTGAAACACATGGGGTGGGCTGATGCTCAGCTTGTCTGCGGCGCTTAGTTGCACACGTTCCTTGGCCAGAAAATGCCTGAGAAGCTCGTCCGGCAGCCCGCTCTGACGTGGGAGATCACCTGTGCTGGCCGGTGCATGCAGGATGACGAAAGGATCGAGCGATGTGATGTGAGGGTGGTTGCGGTGCAACCATGGATACCGGTCGCTGAAAGTCTGGAATGCTTCTTTTGATAAAACGTCCCGCAGGCTGGGTCGTTTGGAGAAACAGGCTGCCACGCTTTGCTTGAACGTCAGCCTGGGTGGGTTTGCTACAGCAGTCATGGCGTCGATGTCCGTGAGGTGAAGCCTGCGACGCTAGCGCTATGGTCAACGGGGCTTGCGGTATATAGATGCGACAACGACGACCTTAGGGTGAGGTTTCTAATTTTCTTCCCTACCTTAATGCTCAAGCCCAGCCTCCATGGGCGGTTTTCCACCACTCATGAGCATGAGGTACACAGCATGGCCAAAGTGATTGTGAAGAAAAAAGACGAAGCCCTGGGCACGCTTGGCGAGGTGCGCGGCTATGCGCGCAAGATCTGGCTGGCCGGTATCGGCGCCTACGCCCGCGTGGGTCAGGAAGGTTCTGACTACTTCAAGGAGCTGGTCAGGGCGGGGGAAAGTGTCGAGACGCGCGGCAAGAAGCGCATCGACAAAGAGCTCGATGCCGCCAACCACCAGCTTGACGAAGTCGGTGAAGAAGTGAGCCGCGTACGCGGCAAGGTAGAAATTCAACTCGACAAGATCGAAAAAGCTTTCGACGCACGGGTCGGTCGCGCCTTGAATCGCCTGGGTATTCCGTCTAAACATGACGTTGAGGCGTTGTCGATCAAGCTTGAACAGTTGCATGAGCTGCTTGAGCGCGTCGCGCACAAACCATAAGGAGAGCAGGATGGCTGGCAAGAAGAACACCGAAAAAGAAGGCAGCTCCTGGGTCGGCGGGATCGAGAAATACTCCCGCAAGATCTGGCTGGCGGGGCTGGGTATCTATTCGAAGATCGACCAGGACGGCCCGAAGCTGTTCGACTCGCTGGTGAAGGATGGCGAGAAGGCCGAGAAGCAGGCGAAAAAGACGGCTGAAGATGTTGCCGAGACTGCCAAGTCTTCGACCACTTCGCGGGTGTCAGGCGTGAAGGACCGTGCGCTGGGCAAGTGGAGCGAACTTGAAGAAGCCTTCGACAAGCGCCTTAACAGCGCCATCTCGCGCCTTGGCGTGCCGAGCCGCAACGAGATCAAGGCACTGCACCAGCAGGTGGACAGCCTGACCAAGCAGATCGAGAAGCTGACCGGTGCTTCGGTTACGCCGATTTCGTCGCGCGCTGCAGCAACCAAGCCGGCTGCAAGCAAGGCTGCGGCCAAGCCACTGGCCAAGGCAGCAGCCAAGCCTGCGGCGAAAACGGCGGCGGCCAAACCTGCTGGCAAAACCGCAGCGGCCAAACCCGCAGCCAAAACCGCAGCGGAAAAACCTGCAGCTAAGCCAGCAGCCAAGCCTGCAGCGGCCAAACCTGCGGCAGCCAAGAAACCTGCGGTGAAGAAAGCTCCAGCCAAACCGGCAGCGGCCAAACCAGCAGCACCAGCTGCCAGCGCTGCGCCTGCAGCGACCACAGCACCGGCAACTGCCGCCACCCCGGCCAGCAGCACGCCATCGGCACCGACTGGCACCGGTACCCTGATCTGATACTGCGTCGCTTTCTTCGCGGGCTCGCCCGCTCCCACAGGTACAGCGCAGATCCGAACATCAGCGCAGACCCTGTGGGAGCGGGCATGCCCGCGAAGGCCCCACCACGGATCTGCTCGGCCTACCCCTCCAGGTACTTCACTGCCAGCTGCTCCGCCGCCGCCCGGGCCTGGGCCTGCAGATGCGGCGCCACCAGCATCATCACCTGATACACCACGATCCCCACATCCCCCTCGCGCCCCAGCACACGCTGGTAATCCAGCGAGAACATCAGCGTCAGTGTGATCTGCTCAACCAGTTGCCCCAGCGCCTGGGTATCACTCTCTACCAGCCCCTGGCTCTTGAGGCTGGCCAACAGCGCCGCCAGCGTGCGTTTGATTGCATTGATCAGGCTGCGCATGCCTCGGGCGAGTTTGGGCAGGCGCCCGGTCAGGTTGGACAGGTCCTGGAACAGGAAGCGGTACTGAGCCATGCGCTCGACGATCAAGTGCAGAAACAGCCAGTAATCCTCTGCGTCCAGCCGCACCTCCAGCGGTGGGTCCAGCAACGGCATCAACGCTTCTTCAAAACGCTCGAACAAGCCCAGTACCAAGGGCTCCTTGCCATGGAAGTGGTAGTACAGGTTGCCTGGGCTGATGCCGAGTTCGTTGGCAATTTCCAGAGTGGATACGTTGGGTTCGCCCTGCTGGTTGAACAACTGCAGGGCGCATTCAAGGATACGGTCGCGGGTTTTCATCCAGTCAGCAGCTCATCGGGTCAGCACGTAGGTGCCTGGCGCGGGGCCCAGCGGTGGATAAGTGGCGTTGCCCAGTTCAGTGCGTGGTGCCTTGAGCAGGCCGGAGCGGGCGGTGATCCACTCCAGCCACAATGGCCACCAGCTGCCTTCGCTGCGCTTGGCGTCGTGGAACCAGGCGCGTGGGTCGCTGCTCAGCTTGGGGTTGGCCAGGTAGTAGGCCTTCGGGTTGCCTGGCGGGTTGATGATGCTCTGGATATGCCCGCTGTTGGCCAGCACGAAGCGCCGCTCGCCACCCAGCAGCAAGGCCGAGCGGTACACCGCGTCCCATGGTGTGATGTGGTCGTTGCTGCCGGCCACGGTAAAGCTGTCGATATTGACCTGCTGCAGGTCGATCGGCGTCCCGCACACCTCCAGCCCGGACGCATAGGTCAACGGGTTGAGCTTGAAAAACTCCAGCAGGTCGCCATGCAGCGCGGCGGGCAGGCGCGTGCTGTCGGCATTCCAGTACAGGATGTCGAACGCCGGCGGTGTCTTGCCGAGCAGGTAGTTGTTGACCCAGTAGTTCCAGATCAGGTCGTTGGGCCGCATCCAGGCGAAGATCCGCGCCACTTCGCCACCGTCCAGCACGCCACGCTGATAGGAGCGTCGCTTGGCCGCTTCGATGGTCTGCTCATCGGCGAACAGGCTGGCCGGGCTTTCGAACTTGCTGTCCAGCAAGCTGACCAGATACGTGGCACTGCGCACCCGGCGCAATTGCTTCTTGGCTTGCAGATGGCCTTGCAGTGCGGCCATGGTCAGGCCGCCGGCACAGGCACCCATCAGGTTGGGGTCGCGGTTGCCGCTGATACTGCGGCAGGCATTGAGCGCTTCCTCCAGGGCTTGCACATAGCTGGAAAGGCCCCATTCACGGTGGCGTGGGTCGGGGTTGCGCCAGCTGACCATGAACACCTGCAAGCCGCTTTTGAGCATGTACTGGACGAAGCTGTTGGTAGTACTGAGGTCGAAGATGTAGAACTTGTTGATCTGAGGCGGCACGACCAGCAGTGGGCGTGCGTGCTGCTTTTCGCTCATCGGCGAGTACTGGATCAGCTCCAGCAGCTCGTTGCGAAATACCACTGCGCCAGGGGTTGCGGCCAGGTTGACTCCCACTTCGAAGGCGCGCTCGTCCACCTGGCGCGGCAGCCCATCGTTGTGACGCAGGTCGTCGAGCAGGTGGGCCACGCCGCGCACCAGGCTCTGGCCGCCGGTGTTGAACAGCTCTTTGACCGCCAGCGGATTGAGCAGTGAGTTGCTGGGCGCCAGCGCATCGTTGATCAGGTTGAACAGGAAGTGGGCGCGGGCTCGATCATCGTCGTTCAAATGGCTTTCATCGATCCACTGGCGTGTCTGCTTCTGCCAGGCCAGATAGGCCTGCAGGCCGCGGCGGTAGAACGGGTTCTGGCTCCAGGTCGGGTCACTGAAGCGTGCGTCACGCGGGTTCGGCTGGTAGGGCGTGTCCCCCAGCATCACCCGCCCCAACTGCCCGCCAAGCGCCAGCAGATGATGCGCGGTATGCAGCGGGTGGCGCAGGCCGTGACGGCCGACGTTACGCAGCGTGGAAAGCAGGTCGCGGCCGCGAAGGCCGAGGATCGCGTTCTGCACGTTCATGCCGGTGGCGGGGAGCGTTCTCGATCCTTTGGCCGGTTTGTCTGTCATGGCAACACTCCCTCGTCTGATCCATTTCCCTGTCAGGCCGCAGCTGTTTCACCCCCCCGAGGCCGGACGGGGATGCATGACCGCACGCTGACGTTCTTCCTGCAGGAACTTCATGATGATCGGGGCGACGGCTTCGGCACGGGTGATCAGGAACAGATGTCCGTCGTCGATAATGTGTAGCTGGGCATTGGGAATCCGCCAGGCCAGCAGGCGCATGTTGATCAGCGGGATCAACGGGTCGTCGTCGCCGGCCAGTACCAGGGTGGGCTGCCGGATCTTGTGCAGCCAGTGGATGCTGGTCCAGCCCAGCCCGGCGAACAGCTGCCAGTAGTAGCCCAGCTTGCCGCCGGAGCGCACCTTGGCGGCATGGTGCATGGCCAGGTCGGGGTCACGTCGGAAGCCGCCGCCATAGATCATCGGCGCAATGCGGATGACATGCGATGGCTGCACGTAACGCCGGGGGCTGGCCATCATCCACAGCACCTTGGGCTTGCCTGGCACCATTACCGCACCGGCAGCGGTGGCGGCCAGCACCAGCTTCTTGCAGCGCTCGGGGTAATCGTGAGCAAACTGCTGGGCCAGGGCGCCGCCCCAGGACACGCCGATGACGTTGACCTGGCCGTAGTCGAGGTAGTCGAGCATCCGCGCGGTCAGCTTGGCCAACCCAGGGAAGCGGTACGGGTTGCGTGGCGTAGACGAGCCGCCGACCCCGGGCACATCGAAGGCGATGACTTCCAGGTCCGGGTCAAGTGCATCGATGAACGGGAACACCAGCTCGAGGTTGGCGCCGATGCCGTTGAAGATCAGCAACGGCGTCAGGTGCGGCTTGCCGGGGCGAACAGCGGTGCGGATGGACTGGTTGTCCAGCTCGACGGTCCTGAAAATATAGGGTTGCGGCATGCACGTGACTCTTGGGTGAAGTAAACACCGTGGCGCCGTGCAGGCCGCCACGGCGCTGTAACTCAACGCTCGTGAACGTAGGTGCCTGGGGAGGCTTCGCCGGCGGCATAGGTACGGTTGCCCAGGCGGGTCGGTGCCTTTTTCAGCGCGCCGGCACGCTCGCCCAGCCAACTCTGCCAGTGCAACCACCAGGAGTCTGCATGCTTGATGGCATTTTCCTGCCAGGCCACCGGGTCACCCGGGCGATCGGCACCGGTCATGAAACGTGCCTTCGGGTTACCCGGCGGGTTGAGGATGCTCTGGATATGCCCGCTGTTGGACAGTACGAATTCGATCTTGCCGCCGAACAGATGTGCCGAGCGGTAGCATGACGGCCATGGGGTGATGTGGTCGTTGGTGCCGGCGAGGCTGTAGATGTCGCATTTGACCTGTTTCAGGTCGATCGCGGTGCCGCACACTTCCAGGGCGTCGGGGCGGGTCAGCGGGTTGCTCTTGAACATTTCGATCAGGTCGCCGTGGAAGGCGGCCGGCAGGCGTGTGGTGTCGTTGTTCCAGAACAGGATGTCGAACACGGGGGGCTCATTGCCGAGCAGGTAGTTGTTTACCCAGTAGTTCCAGATCAGGTCGTTGGGGCGCATCCAGGCGAACACCTTGGCCATTTCGCTGCCTTCCAGCACGCCCGCCTGATAGGAGTGGCGCTTGGCGGCCTCCAGGGTCTGCTCGTCGACAAACAATGCAACCTGGTTGTCCATGGTGGTGTCCAGCACGCTGACCAGCAGGGTCAGGGCGTTGACCTTGTTCTCGCCAATGGCGGCATAGTGGCCCACCAGTGCGGTACAGGTGATGCCACCGGAGCAGGCGCCGAGCATGTTCAGGTCCTTGCTGCCGGTAATCGACAACACCGCGTCGACGGCTTCTTTCAGCGCATCAATGTAGGTGGACAGGCCCCATTCGCGCTGGGCCTTGGTCGGGTTGCGCCAGCTGATGATGAAGGTCTGCTGCTGCGAGCGCAGGCAGAAGCGCGCCAGGCTCTTTTCCGGGCTGAGGTCGAACACGTAGAACTTGTTGATCTGCGGTGGCACCACCAGCAGCGGACGGGCATGCACCTGCTCGGTGATGGGGCTGTACTGGATCAGTTCCAGCACATCGTTGCGGTACACCACCGCGCCTTCGCTGGTGCCCAGGTTCTTGCCCACTTCGAAGGCATCCATGTTCACCTGGCTGGGCATGCCGCCGTTGTTGACCATGTCCTTGGCCAGGTTGGACAGGCCATCGAGCAGGCTCTTGCCGCCGGTTTCGAAGAAGCGTTTGACCGCAGCCGGGTTGGACAGGGTATTGGTCGGCGCCATGGCCTCGGTCATCAGGTTGATGACGAACTGGCCGCGGCTGATGTCCTGGGGGGACAGGTCGCTGCTGCTCACCCAGTCCTGCAGCTCCTTGCGCCAGGCCAGGTAGGTTTGCAGGTAGCGGCGGTACAGCGGGTTGTTGCTCCAGGCCGGGTCATTGAAGCGACGGTCGTCGCTGTCCGGGGCCAGGCTGGATTTGCCCAGCAACACGTTCTTCAGCTCCAGGCCAAAGTGAGCCACATGCTTGGCGCTGTGCAGCGGTTGGCGCACGGCCTGGCGCAGCACGGTGCGTGCCGAGCTAAACAGGTCCTTGCGGCGGATGCCGATGACCGGGTTCAGCCCCAGGGTGTTTTCCGAGGCCTGCCGCTGCAGCTCATCGTTGTTCTTGTTACTCATCTACGACGCTCCGTTGTCCTGAGACGAGTACCGGTTGCTGTGGCGGGTGCACAGCCCTGAGCCCGGTACTGCTACTCGGGTGACCAGTGATAAGGAACAGCGGTGCTGCGTGGGTTCTGCCGACCTGCAAAGTCATGCAGGGAACTTGCCACACCCATTGGTTACCCGACTTTCGTGTAATGCGCAAGACAGCCCTTCACTGGGCTGTCTGCAAGTCATTCAAACAGATGAATTTAGAAAATGCGCTCTAAACCCCGCAGGCCTTGCGCTAGAGCATGAGCTTGACCACAGATTCGGCTGGGTCGCGGGATTTGCCGGCCTTGTGCAACTCGTCGAGGTATTCCGCCCACAGTTGTTCCTGGCGCAGGCACAGTTGCTCAAGGTATTCCCAAGTGAACAAGCCGCTGTCATGGCCGTCGTCGAAGGTCAGTTTCAGTGCATATTGGCCGGCAGGTTCCAGGCCACTGAGGCCGACGTTGATCTTGCCGAACTGCAGGATGGGGTTGCCGTGGCCCTGGACCTCGGCGGAGGGGGAGTGCACGCGCAGGAATTCGGCGGGCAGGTGGTAGACCTCGCCGGGCGCGTAGGTGAGGCTGAGGGTCTTGGAGGCTTTGTGCAGGTTGATGGCGGTAGGCAGGCGGGCCATGGGCAGAATCTCTCGGGAGCTGATGAAGCACAGCTTCCAGCTTATGGGGGAGGGATTCAAGGGCCTCTTCGCGGGCAAGCCCGCCCCCGTACGGATCACCACAGGCCCAAGGGTTGTGGTGGCGCGTGCAGGAGCGGGCTTGCCCGCGAAACTGTCGAAACCGGTCTTACAGAATGTAACGCGACAGGTCTTCGTTCTGTGCCAGCTCACCCAGGTGGCTGTTCACATACGCCGCGTCGATCTGGATCGGCGCTTCGTCATGGGTGCTGGCCAGGTCGCCCGCACTGAACGACACTTCTTCGAGCAAACGCTCGAGCAGGGTGTGCAGGCGGCGGGCACCGATGTTTTCGGTCTTCTCGTTGACCTGGTAGGCAATCTCGGCCAGGCGCTTGATGCCGTCGGCGAGGAACTCGATGTTCAGGCCTTCGGTCTTCAGCAATGCCTGGTACTGCTCGGTCAGCGACGCGTGCGGCTCCTGCAGGATGCGCTCGAAGTCTTCCGGGGTCAGTGCCTTCAGCTCGACACGAATCGGCAGACGGCCTTGCAGCTCGGGCACCAGGTCGCTCGGCTTGCTCAGGTGGAATGCACCCGAGGCAATGAACAGAATGTGGTCGGTCTTGACCATGCCCAGCTTGGTGTTGACGGTGCAGCCTTCGATCAGCGGCAGCAGGTCGCGCTGTACGCCTTCACGGGACACGTCGGCGCCGCCAACGTTGCCACGCTTGGCAACCTTGTCGATTTCGTCGATGAACACGATACCGTGCTGTTCGACTGCTTCCAGGGCCTTGGCCTTGAGCTCTTCCTCGTTGACCAGGCGGCTCGCTTCTTCATCGCGAACCATCTTCAGCGCTTCTTTCACCTTCAGCTTGCGCGCTTTGCGCTTGCCCTTGCCCATGTTGGCAAACAGGCTCTGCAGCTGGTTGGTCATTTCTTCCATGCCAGGCGGCGCAGCAATTTCGACACCGACGGCATCGGCCACTTCGATCTCGATTTCCTTGTCGTCCAGCTGGCCTTCGCGCAGGCGCTTGCGGAACAGCTGGCGGGTGTTGGAGTCGCTGCTGGTCTGTGCGGCTTCTTCGCTGAAGCTGGTGACGCGTGCCTGGGGCAGCAGGGCGTCGAGGATGCGGTCTTCGGCGGCGTCTTCGGCGCGGTGGCGCACGCGGATGATTTCCTGCTCGCGCAGCATCTTCAGCGCGGCATCGGCCAGGTCACGGATGATCGACTCGACGTCGCGGCCCACGTAGCCCACTTCGGTGAACTTGGTGGCCTCGACCTTGAGGAACGGCGCGTTGGCCAGTTTGGCCAGCCGGCGGGCGATTTCGGTCTTGCCGACGCCGGTAGGGCCGATCATCAGGATGTTCTTGGGGGTGACTTCGGCACGCAGCTCGGCAGGGAGCTGCATGCGCCGCCAGCGGTTGCGCAGGGCAATGGCCACGGCGCGCTTGGCGTCGTCCTGGCCGATGATGTGGCGGTTGAGTTCGTGGACGATCTCGCGGGGGGTCATGGACATGATCAATACGGTCCTTGGGCAGGTGAGTCAGCGTGGAAAAGCCCCTTCACCGGGAAGGGGCGCCAGAACAGCTGAATCAGTCGGCCAGGTCCTGCTCCTCGATGGTCAGGTTGTGGTTGGTGAACACGCAGATGTCGCCGGCGATGTTCAGGGCGGTCTCGGCGATTTCGCGGGCCGAGAGGTCGGTCTTGTTCAGCAGGGCACGGGCTGCGGCCTGGGCATAGGCGCCGCCGGACCCCATGGCGATCAGGCCATCTTCGGGTTCGACCACGTCACCGTTGCCGGTGATGATCAGGGATGCATCCTTGTTGGCCACGGCCAGCATGGCTTCCAGGCGGCTCAGGGAGCGGTCGGTACGCCATTCCTTGGCCAGCTCGACGGCGGCGCGTACCAGGTGACCCTGGTGTTTTTCCAGCTGACCTTCAAAGCGCTCGAACAGGGTGAAGGCGTCGGCAGTGGCGCCGGCGAAGCCCGCGATGACCTGGCCGTGGTACAGGCGGCGCACCTTCTTGGCGTTGCCTTTCATCACGGTGTTGCCGAGGGATACCTGGCCGTCGCCGCCCATGACGACTTTGCCGTTACGGCGGACAGAAACGATTGTGGTCAAGGGGAGAGTCTCCACGCAGCGGGGCGAAAGTGCCTGATGCAGACTCATATGGGGGTGGGGGGAAGGATTTCAACCGGGGGGGATGAATGGTCGCGCTTGGCGGGGGGACTATGTGAAGGCATTCGCGGGCACGCCCGCTCCCACAGGGTTACCACATGCCTTGGAATTGTGGTGATCC